>CAYTKR010000051.1:0-32582 GCA_964438295.1 uncultured Anaerolineales bacterium | reverse complement strand
GAGAGATTCTATGACTAGTACTGATTTGCTCTCCATCCTTCCCATTATCATCCTGGTCGCCTGGGGATGTGTATTGTTGCTGGTGGATGTCTTCAACAATAAGAACAAATGGCTGACCCCCCTCCTAGCTGCGATTGGTCTTTGTGTGACCCTGGGTTTTTCCATCGCCCAATCTGGTGATCCTTACACAGGCTTCAACGGAATGGTCGTTGTCGATGGCTTTACCGGATATCTAAATATTCTGTTTGCCATCAGCGGCTTAGCAGGCATCGCCCTGGCTTTCGATTACAACAAACGCATGAACCTCGATCGTGGGGAATACTATGTGCTGCTGTTATTCTCGATCAGCGGGATGATGTTGATGTCGGCGGCGGCCGACCTGATCGTGGTATTCCTGGCGCTGGAGCTGCTCTCCATACCACTCTACGTTTTGGCAGGGTTCGCCAGACCCAAACTGGATTCTGAAGAAGCGGCCATGAAATACTTCCTGCTGGGCGCGTTCGCAGGTGGATTTGTGGTTTACGGCGTAGCCCTGGCCTTTGGCGCCACGGGCTCGACTGCCTTGGCCGAGATTGTGGCGGCCATTAACGTGGGCAACGCTGATATGACGTTACTGGTAATCGGCGCAGGGCTGATCCTGGTCGGCTTTGGCTTCAAGGTCGCCGTTGTCCCCTTCCAGATGTGGACCCCTGATGTTTACCATGGTGCCCCATCCGCTGTCACTGCTTTCATGGCTGTCGGCGCCAAAGCGGCCGGGTTCGCAGCTTTGCTGCGAGTCTTTGTAGCAGCGTTGCCAACCCTGTATGAAGAAATTGTTCCCATCATCTGGGTTTTGGCTGCACTGACAATGATTGTGGGGAATATCGTCGCCATCGCGCAGAGCAATATCAAGCGTATGTTGGCTTACTCCAGCATCGCACACGCCGGATACATCTTCATGGCTCTGGTTACTTTCGGGCAAGCGGACGTGGCGCCGGATGCAGTGGCCGCGGCTTTGTTCTACCTATTGGCATACGCAGTGACCAACTTTGGCGCCTGGGGCGTGGTCATCGCCCTGGAGAAAGCTGAGGGCAAAGGTCTGCAATTGGATGATTATGCTGGGCTGGGCCGCAAGTATCCTGCTTTGGCGGCGGCCATGCTGGTGTTCATGCTTTCATTCACCGGCGTCCCCCCCACCTTGGGATTTGTGGGCAAGTTCTTCCTTTTCCGCACCGTGCTGGAAGCTGGCTTTGTCTGGTTGGCCATCATCGGCGTGCTGACCTCGTTGATCTCAGCATACTATTATCTGCGAGTGCTGGTGATCATGTATATGCGCGACGGGGAGCCGGAAATCGAGCGGCCATTCCTCCTGCGCATGACCACCGGGCTGAGTGCTGTGAGCACTGTTGTTCTGAGCATTGTTTCAGTACCATTGTTTCGGTGGGCTAGCCAAGCGGTGCTGAAGTTGTTCTAAGCAGCATTTCAAATGAATTGTCCGGGGTGACCGATTGCGTCACCCCGTTTATTTTTAAGGTAACTTTCTTCTAGCCGAGGTGTTATTTATCACGAGAGAAAATCTCGGGACTCTGGGAACCGTCGTGGGGCTATCCAGATTTAGGGATCACCCTGGCAATTCCTAGAGAACCAGAATCTCTAAAACCATTCATCCAAATAAGGAGATTATCATGGAATTCATTTATTTCATTGTGATTGGTGCTATCGCCGGATGGGCGGCCGGGAAGATTTTCAAGGGTGAGGGTTTCGGCCTCATTGGCAACATCGTTGTAGGCGTTGTTGGTGCGCTACTGGGTGGCTGGGTGCTCGGGCTGGTGGGCCTTAATTTTGGTGGCCTGATTGGCTCTTTGGTGACCGCTATCGTCGGCGCTTTGTTCCTGCTCTGGATCGTAAGTCTGATCAGGAAATAAGGCGCAAAAAAAATAATATAACTCAAAAGAGGGACGTACAATCCTGGTACGTCCCTCTTTTGCATGCCATAGAAACGGTATGCATCTCCCTGGGAAACCTTGAAAAGCTTGCGTAACCAGAGTTACTCAATAAGATTCAAGTAAGCTTCAAATTTCTCCAAAGCCTCTCCAAATCCGGCCCGGCCAAAGCCCATGCGCATGTGCTTGTCATCGGAGCCTAAGGTCACACCAGGATGTATCAAGACGCCGGCCTGCTCAGCTAATTGAGTAGCAAAGGCTGTTACGGAAGGCACATTCATACCAACAAGGGCAGTAGATCCGGCCATGGGGCAACGCCAAGTAAATAATTCTGGCCAACGGCGGAAAAATGATTCTGCCAATTGAAGGTTGCTTTCGATTTGAGTGATGCTTCGGTCGCGCAGTTGAAGGCGCACTTTCCAGGCTGCCAGCGCTAAGAACTCAGAGGGGGCTGGCGGGCAAATGCTGGTGTAGAACTTCCAATTGATGATGTTTTGACGAAGCTCCTCATCTTTGATCACCAGCCATCCCGTTCGCAAACCCGGCAAGCCGTAGGTTTTTGATAGCCCTGAGAGCACAATCGCTCGATTGGTGAGATCAACCGCTGATCTGATCTCCGGGGTTCCAGAGTGTACCAAGCCAAAATACATTTCGTCACAGAACAATAGCAGATCATTTTTCTCAACGATCTCCACCAATTCATCCATTTGGTCCTGAGATGGTAGATACCCGGTGGGATTATGAGGAAAATTGACGACAAGCAACTTTGTATTCGGGGAAATCAACATTTCCAATTGCTCAAAATTCAACTGCCACTGCTGCTCTTGTGCAACGAACTCCCATTTGCGCACATTCTCCAAGCCAACCACATGCTCAAACATATTGGCCAGTGCATCATAGGCAGGGGACAAGACAATGACTTCATCGCCATAATCCAACGCGGCACGTGCCACCAGATAAATGCCTTCCACAGGCGTCCCCAACATGATCACATCCTCCGGATTGGCATCAGCGTACGCGCCTGCAATTCGTTCTCTCAGTTGGGGATGACCTAGAGATTCTGTATACCCCAGAGATAAACGGCCAAGCTCATCGATAGGGACATCGGCCATCTGCAACAATTCTTCGATTGTGACAGTCTCACAATCGGAGTTACATAGCTGATATGGAGTTGTGAATTCGTATTGAGCATAAAAATGCTCGGTAGCAAAAGGCGCAATTTTCATGGCAGAAACATGCCTTTATAGACTCTTCGTTCCCTCTGGTTGCTCTGAGTGGCAGCACCAAGGGATTGTTAAACTTAGAAATGATCTAGCAATCAGTTCTCATTATTATCCTAATACCATCTCCCCCAACAATTCTCGATAGTATTCATAATTTTCATAGGGGGTATATTCACGCACACGGCCATCCAGAAGCGGAACATAGCCACCCTGCTCCAACAACGGAGGTACCACACGCTCCAATTCAGATTTGATGGAATCTTTATTCCCTAGCAGCGTGTCCAGGTCGATCCCAGCGATCAAACGCAGATCATTTCCAAATTCGCGGCGGACATCGAGATAGTCCATGGCATTGGGTTCTACTTCACAGGCCCACAAGCAGTTGATTCCATATCTTACCGCCCCTGGCACGATGATACGAGTGTTGGCATACGTGCGCATGATGATCGTCTCGATACCATGTTTCTTGATGATATCCATCAAAGGTAAAAGACTTTTGAGCACATATTCCTCGTGCATCTTTGGTGAAACCAATGAACCTTCATTGCCTCCGATGGGCTCGCTAAAAACCACAGCATCGACGCTTACATCCTGCAATATGCGATCGGTCAATTTGGCCGCGAATTCACCGTGCAGGTACATTAACTCGCACACAAAATCCGGAGCGTCAGTGAGCAAATACATCACTTCTTCGAAACGATCCCATCCCATCACGCCCAAAGTGAGGAATAATCCCTCATGGACGCGCAGCATGAGCGGGTAGTCGCGATCTTGTAATCCCTTTACTCGTTTGCTCCAATTCTCAGGCAAACGGACCGGATCATCAGGGTCAAGGCTGGCTCGCAACAAATCTAATTCAGATCGGTTCGTCGGCCATTTTTCAAGCTTGGGGTGAGGGTCCAAATCCAGATAGATCTCTTCCCGACGGTCATAAGCGAATTTCCTGGCCAGGTCTTTTTCTGATGATAATCCCATTTGTCTCCACTCTTTAAAAACACCAGAGCGAATCCCTTCTCCAAATAGTGGTACCCGGTCAGGGTTTCCATTGCGCATTGTCTCAATAAATCGTTGACGACTATTCATCATGGCGGCCTCCTAGCCCTATTTTACCCGCTTATCGAGATATACCCCTTGAATTTATGGGAAGCGCTGTGATACTATCCAAAAACAGATTGGGTTGCTCCGCAACCCAATCTGTTTTTGGAGTATCAATATGGCTTCAAATCACTCAGTCCAAATTGAACGCTTATTGAGGAAAACCAAACGGGTTTTCCGTCTCAATCTCCTGACCTGACGCCCAACATCAAGCGTGACTTCTCCACACAAGAATAGGGCCCGATCAATGTGAGCAGATCACCACTTTCCAGACGGGTATCGCCATTGGGAACAATCAACTGCTCTTCCTTGCGCACCGCCAGGATCATCATATCTTCAGGTAGTTCCAAATCACGTAATGGGCGATGCAGCAGCCGAGCATTGCGGACGGTAACTTCACAAACCTCTTTGTCATCATCTGTACGAGTGAGCAATTCATATATGGTTGGATTGCGCGTGAGCAGCGCCAAGAGCATGGCCTGATCAGTGGCAGCGTTCATGGGGGTGACACCGATTTTCTCAAAACGCGCGATCTCTCCAGGTGCCGTAACGCGCGAGACGACATGGTCAATGCCATAGGTCGAACGCACGTACTCACAAACTCTGTAGTTCTTCTCCACATTGCTATAAACACATACCAGGCGGTTGGCTTGATTGAGATATGGTTCAGCAGCAGGATCGAACCTGTCTACCCGAGCACTGATGGCCTCGAAACCACGCTGGCGAGCGCGTTCGATACGATCTTCTCTCGAATCGATAACGACCACAAAATCGTTGTGTCCGCGGATTTGTTCGGCGACACTCAAACCCATTACACCAGCTCCAACCACAATGGTGGGGCGCTTCTCGTCTTTCTCACCTTCAGGTGCTGTTCGCACGAAGATCAATGGGGCTATTGTAACCGTGATGATCGCCACCAAAATGATGGCAGCGTTAATCGGTTCCGAGATCACTCCTAAACGGAGGCCGATCGCTGAAGCGGCAATAATCAGAGAAAGGCGCGCCGAAAGCAGCGCTCCAGCACTGAGTGTTTCACGCCAACTGAAATTCAAGCGGAAGACGAGCGAAGGCAGCACTTTGACCAAGATCGCTGCAACTAATAAAATCGGCAGCAATAGTAAAGCCTGAGATGAAGATACCAGCGCCTCGAGGTTGAAATCCACCCCCACCATAATAAAGAAAATGGGGATGAAGAACCCAAAGCCGAAAGATTCCAACTGGTGCATGGTCTCTGTATCTTCTTGGGTGCTTAGCAATGAGACAATCGCTCCCGCTAAGAATGCCCCCAAAATGATCTCGGTCCCCAACATCTCGGCCAGGGCAACGAAGATCAACATGATCGTAAAAGCAATCCTGATCTTGATCTGAGCAGTGGCCGTGCTGAGCTCATCCAACAATCGCCGGACTCCGGGGATGCGGTTGAAGAACAACATGCCAAACTGGTACATCAAGAAAAAGGCCACAAACAGTACTCCAATGAACAATATGTCCAGGGTCAGGCCATGAGAGAGGGCAGCCACCACCACGGTGATCAACAGCATAGTGGCAAAGTCTGCGATTAATGCCGCGATCAACAGGGTCTGGCCATAGCGACCGCTGCTCAGACCGCGCTCTTTGAGTACCGGCACTACTACCCCCAAGGAGGTAGTAGAAAGGATTAGAGCAATCATCCAGGGGTTGGTCACTAAATCCATGCTTACCAGAAAGAACCCTACTATAGATGACAACGTCAAGGTCAGAACAAAGCTCAATCCACCTAAAGGCAATGGTCCCCAGGGTTGTTTCCCTTCTCGGGGGCGATCCGAAGAAACCGAACCAATACTGGAGAAATCGATCTCCATCCCAGAGAGGAACATCAAAAAGACAAAACCCAACTCAGCCAGCAAGTCCAAGATTGGGTCGTGGTGTTGCACCCAACCCAGCCCGCTGCGTCCTACGATGATCCCAGCGATGATCTCACCAACCACAATGGGCAACCGCAACCGCTTAAAGCGCGAGAGTGTAATGGGTACAAGAAAGGCTAACGATACGACAATCAGGAGGGGATAAAAGGATACAGATTCTTCCATAATAATTTTCCGTTTATTTCTTCTTCAATCTATGCAAGGATTTCAAGTAATCACCATGGTTTTTTTCAGTTGGTAGTAAGCGCAGAATTCGGCACCTACTTTGCTCCCAACTCTGGAGATCATCTTGAAAGCCGAAAAGATTTTTATTCACAACTAATGATGATGAAATTGATATTATTAATCGTTGCCGGACCCTGAATAGAAATCATATCCATTGAATCCATCTTCATATACCCGGCAAACATGTTTGCAGGAATGCGAACTGAAATCGGTGCGCCAGTGTTCATCATCCCCCAAGCACTGACCCCTCTTTCTTTCGTCCAAAAGCTCTCTTCGCCTCCAAAAAGCGCCGCTGCTTGTGCAGCTGTTATTGGACAATTCGATGACCCAGGACCAGTTTGGATAACCTGCGGTGTAGGAATTCCCATGAGTTCGGTCATTACTTCGCCGAGGTCAAATTGTGAGAATAATGAATTAGAGTTAACTTGTGTTTCAGACGCAGTTTGATTCGCGGAACTCGTAGAAGTGATCCACAAAACGCCCAGGATCAAACCAAGAACTAGAATGGCAGCTCCTCCCATCGCCCACAGGAAGCAACTGCGTTTTCTACTTTCTTTTTCTGCCGTCTTCTTCAAGCGGTTCACTGCGCCAGCCGCCTGCTGCGGTGTTGCCCCTGCTTGCAAAAGCAACAGTTTGATTGTTTCGTGATCATTACCAAGCCTTTGCAATTCCAAGGCCTGATACATCACTTCCCGATCCGTTAACTCAGGTTCGAAAATGATCATCTGCTCTTCATCAGATAATTCATCTAGCTGAGCTGACGTATAGCGTTTGAATAGTTTTTGGATTTCAGGAGGGTCCATCCAGCGATTGACAATTTCCATCCAGGCAGGTTTGAGCGCCTCAGACATCACCATCACTCGAATTTTCGACCCTTTCGACTGAATTTCGAACGCGGTGCCGCATTCATCACAAACAAATTGATCGGGGACTTCTGGAAGATGCTTGACCTCGAGAGTATTGGGAGTGCTACAAATTGGGCAGGGACCTCGCCGGGCCCATTCATCAGGAATATGGTCGCGTGGTGCTTCAGAAAATTCAGCCAAGTCGAATTGCCCAATTCCCATATCAGATTCCTTGCACTCGATTAACAAAAACCACCCCAATAGGCATGATCTTAGTGGGAGATCTTAGTTCTGAATTTCGCCATAGAGTTTGCGGTGCACGATGCTCAATGCTCGCACCTGATCTACAGCCCGATAAGATGACCGTACCAGGGGGGCACTTTCCACCCAGCGGAAACCAATCTCCAAACCAAATTGTTTGAGCTCCTCGAACTCTTCAGGAGTGTAATAACGCTCGATAGGTAGATGTTTGCGGCTGGGCTGTAAATATTGACCAATGGTGAGAATATCCACGCCCCAATCACGTTGATCGCACATAACAGCTTTTACCTCATCCATTGTCTCGCCTAAACCCAGCATAATGCCAGATTTGGTGAGCACCTCCGGGTCGAGCTGCTTCGCATGGCGCAACGTGGCTTCAGCCCAGGCATAATTATCCTGGGGCTGCACACCTTTGAACAAGCGCGGCACAGTCTCCACATTATGATTGAGGATTTCAGGTCTGGCTTCCATGACAATACGAAGTGCTTCTATGCTGCCCTTAAAATCTGGGATCAACACCTCGATGGAGCAACCAGGCTGAAGCTGGCGAATGCGTCGGATGACCATGGCGAAAATTGGTGCACCACCATCACGGCGTTCATCTCGATTTACGCTGGTGATCACGGCATGTTTGAGCTTCATCTTGGCTACAGCCTGAGCGATGCGTTCGGGTTCACTCCAGTCCAAAAATGTGGGCTTGCCGTGTTTGATATCACAGAACCCGCATGTACGCGTACAAACATCTCCCAGCATCAAGAACGTCGCAGTACCTGCTCCCCAACACTCTCCCAAATTTGGGCACATGGCCTCTTCACAAACTGTGTGCAAAGACTTAGCCCGCATCAAATGCTGCACTTCCTGGTAAGTCTCGCCCATCGGGGCGCGCACTTTGATCCAGGGCGGTCGGCGCTTGGGAGTGGTGTCGATTTCTTCAGGTTTAATTCGATCGCGCGTGGGGGTAACAGGCATTTTTTCTCCTTGAAAGCTGCATCTTGCTCCTAATTCTACCCCGCCTATCCACATTGATCAAATTAGAGGAATATATGAATTAAACAACCAAAACTACGCGGTTCCTATTGCGAACCGCGTAGTTAGATTTTTCTAACCTTGAGGCGAATCCCACTGACTTCCTGGATTTCCACACGGGAACCTGGGGTGATCGGTTCCCCCTGGGCTGATTCTGCACTCCAAAGCTCGCCCCCCACTTGCACTGAACCAGGCCCGAAGACGGGAATCTCATCCTTAACTACACCCACGCGTCCAATCATAGACTCACGTCCTGTCCGGATAGGAGTCCTTTGAGCGCGAATTGCAAAAGCCAGTGCGATCGCGAATATCCCCCCTGTGATCAAAGAACTGACAACGACCAAGGGCACGGAAACACGTTGGAATTGCGGGGTTGCTGGGGAGTTGAACAGCACCAAGGCTCCCACGATCAGTGAGCCAACCCCTGCAGCAGTGAGAGCACCATGAGTGGGCGCCTTGATATCCAATATGAAAAGCACAAAAGCCGTGGCCAGGAAAATCAATCCAAACCAGTTTACGGGCAGAACCCCGAGGCCGTAGGTTGCCAGGGAGAGACAAACCACACCGATGAATCCCGCGACCCAACCGCCGGGATTGGAAAGTTCGATCAGAACAGCCTGCACCCCAATGGTGAGCAAGATGAAGACGATATTGGGGTTGGTCAAAACAGAGAGCAGCTGCTCGATCAACGTCAATTCCATGCTGGAGACCTCAGCATTGGCGGTTTGCAGCGTGCGCTCACCTTCCAGAGTTTCAACCGTGTACCCATCCAATTGACTGAGCAAATCGTGAACATCGCTGGCTATAAAATCCACCAACCCAGCTTCGAGTGCTTCACTGGCTGAAACCGCAGTGGCATCTTCGATGGTTGCTTCCGCCAGGGCTACCGCATCGATACCGCGGCCTTCTGCGAGAGAGCGCACCTGAGCCTTAAGGATCTCTTTGACCTTGGCTTCCATGGTTTCGCCAATATCTTCTCCCTGCGCGCCCACCGGGCTGGCCGCCCCGATGGCTGTCTCTGGCGCCATGGCCGCGACGTGCCCTGCCAGAGTAATCACAGTACCCGCGCTGCCAGCAACCGCACCCCGGGGAGCGACATAAACCACGACGGGGATTTCGCTGGCCCGGATGATTTCGACGATATCCCCCATCACATCGACTCCACCCCCAGGAGTGTTGAGTTGGAATATGATCAACTCTGCGCCGCGCTGCTCAGCCAGGCGGATCCCACGCCGCAGGTATTCGGTCATCGTGGGCGTGACGGCGCCATCTGCGGTGAGCACCATCGCCAATGGCATTTCTGCCTGCGCCAGCGACAGAGGCACGTTGACAATCCCAAATATGAGTACGACTAAAACTATACCAAATAAGATTTTTAATTTATCCACGGTCCACTCACCATTATTTACTTAGCTTCGCTGCCTGTTTGATCCAATCTGATGGATTCGGCGCACGACCCGTTGCGGCTCTAAAGATATCCTGGATATCTCCGGGCTTCATCTTTGCCAATTGAGCGTAAGATATCACGCCAGCTTCTTGCAAAACAGCTGCATATTTAGGACCAACACCCTCAATTTGAGTCAAATCGTCGGGAGTAGCAGCTGATGCTTCAGATTTTGTCACAGTTTTAAGCGCTTCCTTTGGTTTGCTTTCATCAGGAGGCAACACCACTCGCGACTCTGAGATTTTAACATCGTCCTGACGTTGATTCTGCAGCCACCACCATACGATCATTGCGACTGCCAGCCCCAGCTTCAGTCCATAGCGCCAGGGGGAGAAGCGTTTTCTGCGTGCTGAAAAGGGCGATTTTACATTATTCATCCGAACTCTCCTTACCCAATGATTGATTACTTCCCCCTCTTAACAACGTGATGCCAACATAGGCCGAAGGTACTTGCCCGACCAGGATCAAAGAAAAGAATGCCATATAAACCAGTCTTATCTTAGGAAGCACGATTTCATAATTCTCCCCCATTCTCTGAAAAGTAATTTGTAATTCCAGAACATTAGTAGCCAGCTCATCGATCTGCGGTTTGAGATCAGCAACCTGCTGGTTGATCTGGTACAGGTCATCCGCCATAACAGCAAGGTCATCGCGCAGCGTCAGCAGGTTCGCGCTGGCATTGTCTAGATCGTTCTGCATGCCGCGTAATTCACCGGGCATATCTTCGAGATTGCTGCTCAGATCAACGAGAGCCTGATCTAGAGGGACTTCTGGGTTATAGTCGACTCCCAAGCCGATCTCCCAATCCTCTCCGAAGAAATTGGGGATGGTGAACTGGAAAGCCGATAGAAATGTCAGGGTGTCGTCAACCGCTGCAGCCGTCTCAATCAATGTGGGCATCGATTCTTGTAGCCCGTCCAATGCATCTGGCACATCCTGTGTGATGACTTGAGAGGCTTCAACCAGCAAGGGACGCGTATCCGTCAGGGTTAACGTGACATCCACAATCGCGTCTCGCACCGTATCCATAGTTTCTTCCACAGATGAAAACACCAGTTGGGTTTTGTCGAACAGATCTGCGACAAGTTCCAGATTCTCTTGCGCCAAAGCGATATTGCTTTCTACAAAATCTTGTGAATATTGGATCAGGCGATCGCCGTAGGACAAACCCGCGATGCTGATGGCTGACCAAACTAGACACACTAGCAACCTGATGATCCCCATCGTTCGTGGGAGGTTGGTTTTCATAAGGATACTTTACAATGAAACGCCCCTTTTCGCAACCTCTTCCCCGGATGCTTGACCCCAATCAAGCCTCAGTGTAAAATCGTTCCGCTGTAAAAACCCTATGCGGGCGTCGCCAAGTGGTAAGGCATCAGCCTTCCAAGCTGACATTCGCCGGTTCGAATCCGGTCGCCCGCTCTCGGGCCCATAGCTCAGTGGTCAGAGCGAGCGGCTCATAACCGCCAGGTCGTTGGTTCAAATCCAACTGGGCCCATCTCGCAGAGAATGATAACGAAAAACGGGGTGTGCGGATTGCGCTGCAATCCGCACACCCCGTTTTTCATTTACAAGCTAATTCACTCAATTCGCGCCCACTCTGGAGCCGGCTTCTCCACAGGCTCTTTTCCATAAAAAAGATCATCCATCCACAAGGCCGCGCGACGAAATGCTCCAGAACGTTGAATTCCCCAGCGAATGATGTTATGTGCCCAGTTATCAGGATGTGAGTAAGGACATACTGCCATACATTTGCCACAATCTGTCCCGACCGCATTCCAATATCGAAAGCAGGTATCCGGGTCGATTTTCCAGCGTAAGGCACCTTCAAACTCCTGGCGGTCATCAAACGGGATCGATCGTGAGGGGCAATTATCAGCGCACTTTTTACAAATATTGCAGAAATCGACCAAAGCAGAATCCGCAGCGCGATGATCAGAAACAAGCTCGAGGGTAGTCGTGACCACGCCCAAGCGCACGCGTGGGCCTTGCTTGGGAGTCATCAAGATCGTCATTCGTCCAATCTCTCCCAGCCCTGCATCTCGGGCAACCAGCGGAGCGATGACACGGTAATTCCCATCGATGTGCGCTCGAGCCTCATACCCCAGCAGCCTGATAAATTCAGCTAACTGCACCGCCACCCGCGCTGCTTCAACATATTGCTTTCCAGTCTCCATGGAAATGGGCGCTTTGGGCGCGGTGCCAACCAGATCGAAATCCATCTCGACAGTGAAGGCAATTGCATAGCTATGCTCCATTGGAACAGGCGCGCCGTACTCGCCCGTTCCCCGTCCAATGTGAGAGTAAACGTGGTAAGGCTGCAATTGTGTTATCCCAACATTCAATGCACCATAGAACCGTGCTAGCCCCTTCAAAAATGACGAAATCTCTACAGAATTTTTTTCTACACGATCTGGTGAAACAGGTCCATCCACAGCATCCCGTAAAGCATCTGTCAAAAAGAAGCTGCCATCCATGGAGGCAAATTGATAGCGGTTGGCAAACTTGGCCCCCAGAGATAACAATCCTGGCAGCTCGCGTGTGCGTTGATCAGATTTCTGGTGCTCTGGATTTTGGGCGTAGTAGGACTCGTACTTTGAAGTACCAGGCTCGAGACGCGCACGGGCAAACATGATCTGGCGCTCATCAAAACGTTCAACGGGGATATCATTTCCAATTTCAACCTTACCTATTGGGAGAAAGAAGAGTATTGTGCCTAACACCAAGGCAGCCAACACCAGGCCTATCCCAACCAATTGCGCTGAGATTGGCAGGCTGGCAAGGAGAAAGAAGATCGCCCCGCCCAGGGCGGCAAATCCAAACGAGATATTCTTAGCCCTGCGTTCCCCTTCCAAGAGTGAGACCAATCCAAATGCGCCAAAAAACAAGAAAACAATCAGGCCAATAATGAGAAGTATTATGGTTGGTAGTGTCATGATCACCTGCGAATGATAAACTAATTTTCAAAATTACCGGTGTATTTTCTGAGAGAAGTAGCCATTTGCCCCTCCCCAGACCAATTTCCGCGCCCGAGGACAGGTTTAGGATCTTAGCTCAGCGTTTTTTAATCAATGATGTGATTATATCCTAGGAGAATGCTCCCCCAAACAGACGAATTACATGTTCATCCAATGGAATTTTTAGTTTCATACCCCACGAACAATTCTACAGCCAACTTGACTGTATTGAAATGAATATCTACCGTATCATGGATCTGACGACCATAGCCGCCTGACATAACTACCACAATCGGCAATCGGGCGCTAAGGCATGCCTCGAATACTAACTGATCTCGCTGCACGAGGCCCGCTTTGCTTAACGAGAGCCTGCCGAGGCGGTCATCAACATAGGGATCAGCACCCGCCAGATAAATGACCAGATCTGCCTGGGCGGACGCCATTGAGTGCTGAATTCCGCGTTCCAGGGCAGACAAGAATTCGTGATCATCAGTGCCATCAGGAAAAGGAATGTCCAGGTCTGATAACTGTTTACGCACGGGGTAATTCTTCTCCCCGTGCATTGAAAAGGTAAAAACAGTAGGGTCGTCAGCGAAGATCAATGCGGTACCATCCCCCTGGTGCACATCACAATCCACAATCAACACCCGCTCGACAAGTTTTTCTTCCTGCATCACTCGCGCTGCAATTGCGCAGTCGTTGAAGATGCAATACCCTGCTCCATGGTCTGCGAAAGCATGATGAGTTCCCCCACCCAGGTTAATTGAAACACCATCTTCCAATGCAGATCGACATGCTGCAATCGTGCTGCTCACTGAACGCCGCCCGCGTTCGACCAGTTCTGACGACCAGGGGAGTCCGATGCGCCGGATTTCTTTCTCGCTCAAATGCCCCTGGGTGACATTTTGGAGGTATTCCGCATCATGCGCGAGCAGCAACTGCCGGTCACTGGCTGGCAGGGGTATGTGAAGATCTTCGCTTCGTACCACATCCTCTGTGATCAATTTTTGCCTAAGCAGGGCATATTTTTGGGCTGGAAATCTGTGCCCATCAGGGAGCGGAAAACTGAATGTGTCGTAATAGTATATTCTCATATATACTTGCTCTATCTAATAACCTATCCGAAAAATCGCTTGAAGCTGTTGGTCGAAGGCCCGCATCTGGCGCGACCATGTTCGGCTCGGTCAAGAGACCGGCCTTAGCGATTTGTAGAAAGTTTATAAATATATATTTTAATCTGCAACGAAGATACTTGTTTCCCGTAGATTAGAATGCACTACTCCCTAACTGCATCGAGTTTGTTAGGACAAATCCTGGCCAAAGCGCGTTTTTTTCCTAGGAGTTAGAATGATCGAAACAAACAATTTCCATGATCTTAGGTTCGCCCGAATCTTGACCATAGTCGTCGCGATTCTTATGGGGATGATGTCCCTCGCCGGTCTGATATTTTCCCACAGCATCTACCCATCCAAAGAACTGATCCATTCCTTCTTGGCCAATGATGTTATCAACGTAGTCATCGGTTTGCCAATCTTGGTGGTTTCAGTATGGCTGACACAGCGCAACATGTTAATTGGGCTGCTATGCTGGCCAGGAGCACTACTGTATGTTATATACAATTATATTGCCTATGTGGTGGGAATTCCAATCAATTGGCCATCTCTGGTTTATATCTTGTTGATCCTATTGAGTGCGATCATAATTGTCAATTTACTAAAGCACATCGACCAAGGATCTGTCCAAGCCCAACTTGCAGGAGCAGTACCAGAAAAATTTTCTGGCTGGGTCTTGCTCCTTTTTGGAATCCTATTCTCAGTGCGAGCAGTCGGGATGATCGCTCAAGGGAGCGCAAATCAAAGCGCGCTGCCTGCTTCCGAATTGGGTGTTTTGATCGCAGATATCATCCTCTCGGCATTATTTATCACCGGGGGTGTGCTGCTTCTAAAGTATAAGCCTCTCGGTTATGTCAGCGGAATGGGGTTGCTCTTCGTAGCAAGCATGTTGTTTGTTGGCTTGATTGTGTTTATTTTGCTGCAACCTCTGCTAACAGACGCTCCTTTCATTTTTGCTGATCTTGTTGTGGTCTTCGCCATGGGCCTCGTGTGCTTTATTCCTTTTGCGCTATTCACACGTGGCGTTATATCATCTGATTAATTCTTTAAGGAGTTACGCGCTTGAAGTGGATTTGGCTGGGAATAGGGGGTGGGGGCTACGCCCCCACCCCCTATTCCCAGCCATTTTCTCGCTGAACTGCATAAGTCCTATCTTTATTGACCACACTTATTCAGTTTGGTTGCGCATTCCCCTGCGGATCTCTTTCAGTGCCCAGCGGTAGTGACTGCTGGTGCAGGATGTGAAATAGGCTGCCAGGGTGTTCTTATTCATCCAAGGATACAATCCTGATGTGAATAGGGTATCTTCGGAGAGTTCCTTCATGGTTTGCATGGTTTGAAGAAAAGACTTCCGATACATCATCTGTACATCGTCTAACGAACTCTGATGATGCTTCTTTCGAATTTCTTCGTTCAGCGCTGGAAGCTGATTCCACTTATACCCCTTTGCAGGAACTTGAGGGGATTCGCCTCGCTGTCCAGCAGCCAGCCATCGCAAAACCATCTGCTCCCATTCATACAGGTGCGCCAGCACATCTTTGACAGACCATTCTCCAACGATGCCCGTTTGGAGCATCTGATCAGGGGTCAGGGTGGCGAGGAATTTTTCGAGCTTTTCTCGCTCTTTATGGCTTTCTGATAAAAGCAGTTCTTTTGTGTGGGGTCTTGGCATTGTAATACTCCTGCTATTTCAGGTTATCTAAGAATGTAGATACAACCTGAGCAAACTGTTCGGGCTGCTCTTCATAGGCGAAGTGAGAAGCATTTTGGATGACAACGAACTCAGCGTTTGGAAATGCATCGGAGTATAGCCGGCTGGCAGCTTCACTCTGTAAATCATCAGAGCCGTGAATAACCAGCACCGGAGCGTCGACTACCGATAAGGCCTGGCTGTAATCATGGCGCTGTCCCATACTGACATACTGCGCCCAAACCATCCACCCGCCGGGCTGGCCCTGCTCGGGAAGTTCGGCTGCTGCCTCGAGTTGATCTGGATCCATAATCGCCATATAGTATTCACCAAATTTCTCATTCAATGCGATTAGGTCAGCTTCCGATTTTATGAACAGGCTCCCGAAGTCGAAATATTCCTCCATGAAGAGGTCAAATTCGATCTGTTCCTCGGGTGCTAGTTCGGCGCGTACACTAGCAAACAAGTCGCTTTCAGCCTCGGGTTGAGGCATGATCAGTGTATTTGCAGGGGAAACGAGGACCAATGCTTCGACTCGATCGGGGAATTCTGCAGCATACAACGAAGCCAGGAAACCGCCCCAAGAGTGTCCCACCAGAATGAGCTTTTCATCACCAAGGATTTGGCGAATGCGCTCGATGTCAGCGATCTGTGCGCCCAGCCCAAGGGTGCGGTCGAGGGTTTGCATATTCTCATACGTGTTGGGGGAATCGAAGCGATCAATGGGTCGCGTGGACTGACCGCAGCCCCGTTGGGCGTAGTAATGAAATTTGTACTCATGGGATAGAAGAGTTAGTCCGCTGGCGGGTTGCATAAAAGGTTGTCCCGGCCCACCATGGATCACTACCACGTTGCGCCCCTCTCCCTCAGAGAAATAGGCTAATTCGATTCCCGGCTCAACCAGCCAGGTTTCAGTCTCTGCAGGTTGCTCCGGAGGTGTGAGGGGAGCATTCAGATTCTCTTCAGCACTGACCATACCGGGTTTATAGAGCGGTTGTAATGACATATACCAAAAGCCTCCTACACCGGTGACGATCAAAAGGGCAATCACACCCAGAATTATCCATAGAGCTTTGCGTTTCATGTTCTTTCCTTTCTAGCTTGAATCGTTTTGATATAACCTGGCCGTCTCCAATGCCCATTCTTTGACCATCGCACGGAGTGCCGGCGGTTCCAAGACAGTGACCCAATTGGCAAAGCCCAACACCATCGAGGCCAGCCAGTAATAATCAGGCGCGGCGACTTCTACATCCATGCTGCCATCAGGTCGCTCATTAAATGACTCCCAATTGGAGAGACTTGACTTGACAATATGAGCGGCATCCGAAACAAAATGTAGTTTTGCGCGCACCATGGGCTGATCTATGAATTCAGCATCGAGATACTCTCGGATATCGAAATCCTCTGGCATTTGGAAATTTTCTCCCGTTAGCTTCAGGTGTTGAATTCGATCAACTCGGAAGGTACGCAGCGCGTCTCGCAGGCGACAATGTCCCACCAGGTACCACCACCCGTTGCGGTGCACCAGGGCATAAGGATCAACCTGACGGTCGACCCCCTCGGGGCTGGTACTGCTCTGATATGTCATCCAAACCTGACGATGCTGGCGCGCGCCTCGGCGGATCTTCTCCAAATAAGGCGAAAGCGCGTTGGGATCAGCGCGATGCATCCCGGTGGCAATCAGGGCGCGCTGCGCCCAGGCGATCTCCTGACGTTGCTCATTTGGCAAAACATTGTCTAACTTGGACATCGCCCCTATGGCAGCCTCCTCGTATAGTTTTCCCCACATTTGGCCAACCAGACTAGTGCCTAAGTAGATTGCTACGGCTTCTTCCGGATTGAAGACCAATGGGGGCAGCTTGTAACCACGCACGAGCGAAAACCCACCATGCGGCCCGCGCTCGGTGTAAATGGGGATCCCCATCTCTTCTAGCATCCCAAAATAACGGTGCAGAGTGCGCACCGAGACACCCAATTTGGGAGCCAAATCGGCAGCCTTTTGGTTTGGCTGTCGCTGCAGCAGCATGATGAGTGTGATCAGTCGAGTAGCTGGGGTAGTCATGGGTCACTTCCTGTCAGAGTATATTATTTATATATGTCAAATTATGGCATATTTACCGAGGCTATTCAACAGAATCTGCCAAATAAATCTGCTTTTTCGGGAAGCGATGTGGATCTTCCCGAGAACCGCAACTAAATGTGCAAATCTCTTCACATTCAACTAAAATTATCAGCGACACTCTAACGTTGTGGATTGTATTTATCGAAATGCCACTGCTGGCGAGATCATGGTCCTTGTCTTGGCAATTTTCCCGCTGAATTGGGTATTCCGAACCGATTGGGTTTTGGCCCCAGTCTACCTGATCCTGCTTGCTGCGCACTTCCTCATTTTCATGCCTACCCAATGCGAGAAATGCAGCTATAACACCACCTGCCCTGGCGGTCTGACATGGTTGAGTTGTCGGGATCGAATAGGGAATAAACGATAACTCAATTCTCGACAAAGAACCCGCCGGCTGCTATGATAATACCGTTATTTTCCCGAGAGGTTTGTATCAAAAAGGCTTTCCAATTTCACCAGGTGAATTTAAGTAGCAGCGCGAAGAACACAATATGGTCGATGTTGAATCCTGCGACCTGAACAAATTTCATCTCACTGAGTGTGAGCACGAACCACGCCAAGACGATATAGACGATGACCATCAAAACTGGATTTAGGATAGCCATCCAACGAGGCAGTGCTGTAATACCGAATGAAACCGCCACAACGTTCTAAGATCTGGAGTTCACGTTTTGAAATCATGGAGACCCTAATCTTTAAATTATCAGCGAAGGGAGCAGTATGAAAAAGAGTTTATTGATGGGCCTGGGACGATTTTTTCTACACATTCCACGGCCGATCTGGCAGCAGGAAGTCGCCCGAGGGGCTCGGGCAGCGGGCATATCGTTGGCTTTTATGACATCGGACCATCACAACGTTCGTGATTTCGTTGTACGGGAGATGCCTCGCATCGCCAAGCCTATTGCGCCTGAAATAATTGCCCAAAGCCTGGATCTGGAATTGGTGCATGTAATTTCTATTTTGGATGAGTTGGAAAAGAAATTGACATTCCTCTACCGAAATGAAGGTGGCGCTGTGAACTGGGCTTACCCCGTCACAGTAGACGAAACCCCACAACACATCACGTTTAGTACTGGTGAGCAAATTTATGCCGCTTGAGGCATCGACGCGATCGCGACGCCCTTCGTGCAAGGGCAACTCCGAAACGAATTCCTGACCTTTACCATCCAGACAGAATGCGCACAAAGTGGAAAAGAGATTTGCGTTGAGATCGACAGCGAACTGAATTTCTCGTTTTCTGATCGAGCTGCTAAGCCACTGATTTTCGTTCCAACAGTCGATTTCAGCACGCTGAAAGATCCCAGCATCATCGATGCATTCTGAAGGCATTCTGTCTTCTTCTGGTCAGAAGAACACGCTAGAGAATATCGTCGAAAAAATAAACACGTGCGCGGAACGTATATGACGCTTGCTCAGAGCGTCTACCTAACCCCCAGGGTCCAGGGCGCCATATTTAGGTTCCCGAGAACAGATGTGTAAACTAAACAAAAACAGGCCACTCGCTGGTGACCTGCTTTTTTTTTGATTCATAAATCTTAGATCTCGAGAGAAGCCAATTTATCAAGCGCCTCACCAACTTTGCCACCGGCCTGCCAGTAATCGAACTTTGTGGTATTGAGATGCTCGACAAAACCGCCCACATGACGCATTTCTTCGACCATATGGCTGACAAGCAAACCATCATGGTCCGTTTCTTGAGCCTTCCCATCCCACAATGCGATCAGTCGCACACGGTCGACACCCAAGATTAGAGATGAGTATAACGCCCAGCGGTTGTTGCGCTCATAAGGATCATCGCCAGGCTTTACTTTTCCGACATGATCCAGCTGGAAACTAATTTGAACATCGGGGTGGTTGCGAATGTTATAGAAACGCTCTACCCATTCATCACCGGCAAAACTGACATTCTTCTTGATATATTGCGGCTCGCTGAAGGGCAAATGCACATCGACCTTCATGCCGCGATCCAGGCAAGCTTCGACAAAGATGATTTCTCCACCGCAAGCCGCACCCGCTGTAACACCCAGGTCATCATCCCCAATATCGAATTTATCCAGGGCCGCATCAATCCGCTTGCGAGCCTCTTTTTCCATTTCTGGTAAGAAGCGCTTCTCAGATTGACCCTCCATATCAATCTTATGCCCAGTGAAAAGAATGACCCATTCTTCGCCCTTGACTTCTATGATGGTTTCTTCCTCAGGTTGCTCTTCAACGGGCGCTTCTTTACGGATTCGGCGGATCTCATCTTGCAAAACCTGAACTCCTACATCCACGAATTCAGGCCGCATTGCCAGGGATTTAAGGATGCCCAATTGGCTGATCGAGGATTGCAAAAAGAAGATATTCTTCCTAGCAGCCGTAAGCGCTTTCTTGTAAGACCGTTTGACAAACTTAGCCTCCTCAGCAGTCATCACCATCAATTCCGCTAGAGAAACCAAAGTCCAATAATCACTGGCTTCGTCTTGGGCTAACTTCTCTAAAGCGAATTCCAGGGTGCCTTTCAAATTAGGTAAGATATTTTGAACAGCCTGGACGTCAGGATCATCACCCTCGTCATATTGCTCAGCTAAATGATCAAGGATGATGGAAAGGGTCAGGGCGTTGATGCCTGGATAGTATTCGTTCAGGTCGTAATAGAAGCCCTTTAGGTAAGTCTGGATCGATTTGACCAGCCAATGAGAGGCATCGAAAGCCTCCTGGAGGCGGGTCTTTTCATCTTCAATATTCATCCAAGACTCAGTCCACATATCCTTGTAGATGCGTCCCAGATAGGAGATCGCCTCCGTATCGCTAGGTTCATCGGATAGCAAATTTTCGAGCTTGACGATAGCTTCATCGACGCGCCCTAATCGATTGAGATGGAAGGCTTCTTGACGACGAAACTCAGTGTTCTTTGAATTCAGTTCAAGTCCCTGGCGATATTGCTGCAACGCCAACTCATGTCTTTCCATCCCTCGCAAGGCATTTCCAGCCTCGCCGATGGCTTCCTCTTTGATCAATGGGTTGCTGATCTCTTCAGTAAGCAGCATAATATCGCCCATTCGTTTCTGGCGCTGTGCTATGGTGACACGCTCTTTCCACTCGTTATATTCGCGCCAGAATCCCGTTGCCAGGGGCGTGCGCAGTGTCTTGCGATCTGGCTCTTCCAGCCCTGTGAGCAGGTTGAAGACCGGGCTGTGGATGGCATCCTGATCGGAAGCCCAGGTATCGCGGCACACGCGCGCGATGGCCTGGATATCTTTTTCTAAGAATTCAGGATCGGGCACACCCTCATCAGTGGTGTGGTAAGGAATCGTGCGCACATTGAAGATATCAAAGGGCATATAGGCGCGTCCCGATTGGATGTGAACAATCCCACGCTGACGGAAGGCATGCCGGATGCCCAATTCATAAAAAACGTTGGCGTTATCAATGCTCAAATCACAGATTGCCAAATCCGCCAGCAAAAGCTCCTGGAACATATCTGTGAGAATATCACCCGTGGTGGTCTCCTCATCAGCGCGGAAAGGCTCGAAGCCCGCCTCTTCCAGGGCAGGCTTTATCAATTCTTGGTAGATGACATTGAAATCTATGATCGTGCCATCAAAGCCTTCTTTCCTCCCAAAAGGCATCACCACAAAGGCATGTGGCTTGGCGTCGCGTGATTCCTCTCTTTGCACACCCGACAGTAAGCTCTCGGGAGTGATCTCGGCTTCTTCGATGATCTCCTCAATCGCTTCAACCATGGTGCCTTTGGCCTCCGCTACGGCCTCATGAACAGCCTCTTCGACTGCAGTCTTCACCGACATTTGCACTGCAGAAACCGCGCTCGTTACGGCGGCAGCCTCCATTGCTGATTCAGATTTGGCCTTCGATATGACAGTATCATCCGATTTGCCTGTTTTTTTGGCTTTGGGGGAACTATCTTCAGCTTTACTTTCAACCTCTTCGACAGGGGTTTCTTGGGCATTTTTTTCTGATTTGCTCACCGATTCTTCCTCCGCTGGGCTCCATAGGTTTTTGATTGCATCGCCGATTTTGCTCATCATCTTCACCTCACCGAAATCGAGCGCTAGGCCTCATCATCCCAGATTTCGTCATCGAAATCTGTCTCATCGCCAAACTCATCGTCATCATCATCTTCGCCGAAGTCTTCGTCAGCGAACTCACCATCTTCATCATATTCATCATCTTCGCCAAAGTCTTCATCATCGAAATCATCCCCCACATCTTCATCACTTTCACCCTCTGAAAAATCTTCGTCATCGAAGTCATCGCCCATATCTTCGCCAAGGTCTTCCCCGCTTTCATCGACGACAAACTCCTCTGCTTCGAAACTGGCCTCTGAAAACGCTTCAGAAGCACCTTCTTCACTGGTACTGGAGAATATCGATGACTCGGAAATTGCGGCATCGACTGCGCTTTCAACAGTCATTGGCTCGGGCTCCGGCTCATAGACATCAGCCTCATCTGAAACCATGGTGTCCGCCATCGCCTCCGATTCAACCAGAGCTGCGTCTACAGCGCTCTCTACGGACATCGGTTCAGGCTGGGGAGCGTAAACATCTTCTTCACTCGCAACATCAACCTGAACATCGGCTGCTTCAAATGTGTCAAAAGATTCTTCTGGTGGGATATCCAGTTCGTCTTCAACAATGGCTGATTCCCCAAAGGCCATATCGGCTGCGGGTTCAAAGGTTTCTAAAGATTCTTCCGGCGGTAAATCTAGCTCGTCTTCATCAATAGCAGTAATGCCAGCAAACATATCACGCAAAGAATCGGCCGCATCATCGATAACTGTTTCCACTCGGTCGACTGCTTCACTGAGGCCTTCATCGTACAATTCTTCGACTTCAGTGAATAGTTTCTCCTGGATCTGTGCGGTTGCTTCACGTCCTTCTTCGATGGCGTGCTCCACTAAGTCGGCTTCATCGCCTTCGGCCTCGGCCAAAGCCTTTCGCATGGCACTAACCCACTCCAGGTTCTGGTCGTAGAGAACCTTTTCTGTTTTGATCGCTAACTGGAACGAATCTTCTTGGGATGCACCTATCTTCCTTAAGGTCAACCACCAGTCGCGAATGATGTTTAGCTCCAAGATCACCTGGCTGTAGTTCCCTACCCTCATATCCAGGCCGCGCAGCTCTTCCCATCCAATTAGTGCAGAGGCAATCGCAGCAGTGAAAGCAACCCACACAGCCAGATTTCCTCCCCAGGCTGCCAAGAATGCGCCTATTCCTCCAAATGCCAGGATCGACCACTGAATGAGTTTGCGGTCCCGCTGCAATTCCAAGTTTTTCTTGGTGTGCCAATTGAGCTGATCTTCGAGGCGATAAGCTAGATATTGTTCGCCATTAAGATCTGTAAAGCCAGGATCGCTTCTCTCATCGTCGGGGTAATAGTATGGAGGCACATCACCTTTGTATTGGGTGAGCACCAATTCACCACCCGCGCCGCGGAATAAATCCCGCTGGATCGAGGCTAACCGATTACTAAGCTGGGTATCCCGATTAGGTAAAAATTGATTTGAGGTACGGTAGGTGTAGATCTCTTTCAAAATACCTTCTGCCGCCGCTCGATAAGACAGATATTTTTGACCCTGTTGAAATCTATTTGAAAAAGCGGCAATCACAGAAATCACGATGGGTGTCAGAATGAGAAAAACCCTCAGAAGGATCCCCACGATATCAGGCACTAC
Organism: uncultured Anaerolineales bacterium; assembly: GCA_964438295.1. GTDB lineage: Bacteria > Chloroflexota > Anaerolineae > Anaerolineales > UBA11858 > NIOZ-UU35. The sequence continues at coordinate 9,082 of CAYTKR010000051.1, read as the reverse complement.
GCCGGTATAATTATCGACCAGAATCGCGAAAAGGACTGCCAACACACCTAATATCGCCATGAAGCGGCGCATGCGCATATATTGTTTTTGCACGGCATTGGCATTCGCATCCAGAACTGCATAACGACGCCAGGCAGTTTCTAGAAGTGGATTTTGGGAAGAATAATCAGTCATTTTAAACCTTCCTCATTGAGAACATGTGGTCTTCTTCATCGAGATCAAATGTCAAAACAATCGCGCGGCTCAAAAATCTAATTTGTCGTATAACTTACGCATTTCAACCGGTTTTCGCTCACTCGTAACCTCAGAAATCTTGGCATGGGCTTCGAACAAACGCTTACTAAGAACTTCACAGAGTTCGACTAAAAGTTCAGGATCTGTTTTGGCGAAAGCGATGAAACCATCATTTTCCATCCACAAAGTGCGGGTATCTACCATCGCAGTTGCTGTAACAGAGTTTGGGGCATCATAAAACAATGACATTTCCCCTAGAGAATCATAAGGTGTTACAAACATGATTGAAACAGAGTCAGAACGATCTTTGAATTCTCTCTCGATAGCTACCTTACCTTCTACGACGATATATATGTGGCCACCCTTTTCTCCTTGCTTGAGGACAATATCACCCGTAGAAAAAGTCTTCTCTTTACAAAGATCAGCTAACACATTCAACTTTTTATCGTCAAGATCTTGGAAAGAGGAAACATTTCGCAAGAGCTGAACTTTCTCCTGTGCAGAAAGCATGTTTTCCTCCAAGGTTATCCTTTTTGGGATCCGCGCTCACTAATTTTCTTCTTTAGCGATTTGAAGAAACCGGTGTCAGTCACTGTGGAAATTTCTTCATCCACACGAGTATTATCAACAACGATCTCCATGTTCACTAATCTTCGTTCTCGCTCTTTGACTTCTTGAGCATTACTGATAGCAACCGCGGCCTGGATAGAGATACTTTCCAAAATCCGGCGGTTATCTTCGCTAAATCCATTCTCCTGGTTGCTGACCATCTCAATTGTCCCAACAACCTTGCCCCTATTCCTCAAAGAAACACCTAAATACGATTTAGGATCGAAGGCATCCCACGAACGTTTGGTGGTCAATTTCTTATTCGTAAATTCAGCGATATTATCTACCATCAAGCCATGAGAATCTGTAAACAAGAGCGGGAAGTAATCCTTTTTGGGACTGTACTCAATCTTCTCGACGGTTTCGTCATCGCTCATTACTTCAACATTAGTCACATAGAGTTCGAGATTTTTATCTCTGTCATCATAGAGGCAAATTTCAGCGGCCTCGAAATCGATCACATTGCCCAAGGAACTTATCACGTCACTAAGCGTATCGGTAAGTTCCACGCTGGAACTGATCTTATGGCCAATTTCGTAGATGGTCTGCAATTCCGCCATGCGAGCGCGCAAAGCCAAAACCATGTCGCTAAAGACTCGGGCCAGATGCCCTACCTCATCGCGTAAGGACATTACATCAGAAATATCTTCTGGGGCGAAGGGCTTATCTTCCTCGACATCTTGGGCTGCAGCGGCAAGTTTGTTGATCGGACGTGCGATGCCGCGGGCCAACAATACAGCACCGATCATGACAATGATCGTCAAACTCGTCGCGCCGATGGCTGTTTTAAATGCCAAATCATAGATGGGCGCCATGAACACGTTCGCAGACATGGATACACCTACCACCCAATTTAGCTTTTCTGTTTGCTCATATCCAATGATATATGAAGCATCATCTTCAACATCTCGATATGATGTCACGCCCGTCTCATTCTCCATAAGTGCAACTAATTCTGGAATGCCCACGTAAGAAAGAGGGTTATCCATCACAAAACGCGCCTCAACAGCCTCTTGGTCTACGGGCGACAATTCCACTAAGCCCTTCAATTGCCAATCCGGTTTATCCTCGGGAGCACTGACAACCACACCATCATAATCAACAAGAAATGCAGAAACTGAACCGCTCTTCTCGTTGAACGTGCTGATCATCTCTGTTACAGCTTCCCCCTGAACTTTGATCGCTGCTACACCAATGACCTGGTTATATTCACCATAAACAGGGGCTGTGAAATAAAATCCCAGCTTCTTACTTTTTCTCCCAACCAGTGCATCGATATGTGGTTTTCCCTCTCGGGCATTAATAAAGTATTGACGATCTCGAAAAACACCGTCAACGACGCTGGGAAGACCCTCTAATTGCTGAGAAACGATCGATATGCCTTCCGCATCCATTAGGTATACATATTCATAGTATGGGTTTGAAACAAGCACCTTCTCAGCTCGCCAATTGGCTTCTTCCAGAGCTGTTTCATCATCGGGATTCGATAGCACATTTATGACAGATGGATCGGAGCTTAATTGAATCGCGGCGATGAGATCGTCATCCATGAGCTGATCGAAGCGTCCTGCGACGCCCAAAGAAAGCAAATCTAACTCTTCAGTCGCCCTACGTTCAAGCAATTTAGCACCAATTAACAATTGATATACCGAAATGATTGCCAATGGCAATAACGCAGCTAATAGAAATGCTGCCGAAAGTTTCGCGGTGAGAGACCAGGTACGGCCGTTTCTTTCATCTGCTTGTGAGCTACTCATGCTGCTCTCCTTTTCGCCTGTGGGAGACCCAAAGACCATCCCGGACAGGGATGATGACACTGTCTAATTCTGGGTGGGTGGCCACCTTATCATTGTAAGCTTGGATTCCCCGAATTTGCGCAGGGAGATCCTCAGTATCGTTATGAAGAACTTCGCCCATACAAAAGGCATTGTCCCCTAATAACAAACCACCATCTTCAAGATGTTCTAAACAACACTCAAGAAGCTGTAGTGATAGCCGTGAATCTGCTCCAAAATAAACATGTTTGATGACATCTTGGAAGATGATGTCGAATTTCCCCATTGTGGGTAGCAGATCCAATACATCACCAATGATAACTTCGATTTGGTGGTGGTATCTGGCTTTCTCAATGAAATCTCTTGCCGTTTGGGCGCGTTGGGGATCGATCTCGATGCTGACAATGTGGCTTCCCTTCGGTAGAGCCCTTGCCAACCATAACGCCGAATACCCAATTGCGGTACCAATATCCAACACTTTTCTGGGTGGTGGCTGGCGTAATTGCATCAATATCTGAATAACTGCGCCTTCCAAGGGACCAATAATAGGAATCTGCTCAATGGCTGCCATTTCCTCCATATCGAGCAACACACCATCTAATGGAAACTCTGTACCCCTTTTGCGCACCATCTTTAGCGCATAGCTAGATAAGGGATCATCCAATAACTGGGGGACAATAGGCAATTCGACCTGCCCACTATCTGAAATTTGTAATTCTTCGATGCTTTTGGTTTGATGTGTCATACTCCGCCCTTAGGACATAAACCGTTTTGCAATTTGTTTATACAGTTTTGTCACCGGGTCATCCGGGTACTCCACCACAAAAAGTTTGGCGCTGGATAGGGCAAGCAATTCTTCTGAATGCGTAATAACAGCAGCCACTTCCCCCTGATAGGCATCCTCGACCCGCGATTTGACCATCTCCTCTTGGAAAAGCTGGGGAGATTTATTGACAATCATCATGATGTCTTTTACTTCAAGGTTACGGGCTAGTTTTACCGAAATACTGGTGCCCTGGTAATCTTGATTGTCAGGACGCAAGATGATCCCCAGCGTATCAGCGAACGCCATCGATAAGAGAATCTCATCATTCAATCCTGGATGAGTATCGATGATCAAAACATCCAATTCCAACGCTGCCAGAAGGTTTTTGTAACCGTCATCGAGCAACGTGACATTGTAGCCATCCCGCAACACTCGGGCGATGTCACTCGCTCTAATACTCGAAGGTATCAAGAAAAATTTCCCCTCGGCATCATCACCTAAACGATCGGTCACATCAATGGCGGCCTCTTCTATTGCGCTTTCGCCCCATAAATATGTGTTCAGCGTTTTCCCCATGCTTTTGTCGTCAATATTGAATAGGGCATGAACTCCCGGGGATTGGATATCCGTATCAACGACCGCCACTCGCAAGCCAACCTTGGCCAAAAGCGCGCCAACATTCGCTGATGTTGTCGTCTTTCCAGTACCTCCTCGAAAAGAGTGTACCATTAGGATTTTTCCCATAACTTCTTCTCCTAGTGAAACTATGTTTCACTGATAGGTTTATTTGCCTGGCGAAAAACTCAAATTAAAGGGTGACCAAAAATCAAATCGGTCACCCTGATCAGAACTCTATCTCCTGACGACGTACCAAGCCGCTACATATCCTTCGTCATCTTCGATATCCCGTGCTCGTATCCACTGGTCTTGCTGGCCAACCTTGCTCGCATCAGCATCATCTAAGATCATTAACTCCGAGGCATTGGGCATTCGCTTGATCAAAGTATCGGGTGCTACGCGCGTTTCCCTGCGCATTGCTACACCTTCGGTAGTCGTCCGCAAAATAATCTCGTCATCTGGATCCGCGGTAGGCTTGGCACTCTTTTGTTGTTGGCGAACGCCGAGGGCGGGTTCCCCACCCTTGGTGACATACCAGGCCGCGACGAAGCCCTCCTTGCCTGTGACATCTTTGACTTTCAACCACTTGCCCTGCACCCCAATTTTCTGTTGGGCAGTCGCTTGCGGTTCCACCACAATCAAGGATGATCCAACGGGCAAGCGTTTGATCATGGTGTGAGGGGCAACCTTGGGCGTAGTGCGAAATGCCAGCCCATCGGTGGTAGGACGGACAACCAGCCCTTTGTCACCTGTCATGGGGGCAGCAGCTTTTTCTTCCTCCTCTTCGACAGAGCTAGATACATACCAGGCTGCCACGTACCCTTGATCACCGCTTGGCGCTTGAACATGCAGCCACTCGTTCATCACCCCAATTTTTCCTTGGGCGCTTGGCTCTAAAGAGGTCAACTCGACATGCAGAGGAAAACGTTCCATCAGGCCGCCAGCGATCGATGGCGAGGCTCGGAAAGCAAGGCCATCAGCTGTGCCATATACCTTGAAGGTGTTCTCGGGGACAGGAACCTTTTCAGGTTTGGATACCACCGCAGAGGCAGCTGCCGTGGCACCGCTAGATGGCGTCCCTTGGAACCATACTACACCTGTGATTGCACCTGAAGGGTCTTTGCCCATATGCTTGTAACGGTCTGTAAGGTAAAGTTTCTTGGTAGGTGAATCACCCCGATATTTATAGGGATCCTTCATAAGATATCGATTGCCCTCTTTACCATAGACCACCACCCAGTGGGTCTGCAAACCAGCCTTTGGTGACCAGTCTACTTGGGCAATCACTGGCATCCCAGCAGCTAAAGCTGCATCGATCTGACCTAAGGGTGCCGGATGGTTCTCACAAGGTTGATAGCCCTTAAAAACCACGCCTGGGACCACACCCGGCATTGCTGCAGGTATCACCAAAGCTCCCTGGAAACCTCCAGCGCTCTTAAGTTTGTTCATGAGCGTCTCGGGCGTTTCATTAGCTCCAAAGCCATTAGCTACCATGGTCATTGAAGTTAATAGACACCCCCAGGTACCAATCGTCTCTTTGTTCTGGTGACCTAATGGGACATTTTTCCACTTTGGGTCATTTTGATAGAGAGCATCAGTTTCAAACACGGCGACCTCCTTTATTGTTCAATCAACCCCAAAATGCGCGTAGGAATACTTTCCCGTAGTTGTGTTCCTACATTTTTAATAATCAAAAATGCTCCTCAGCACATCATACTGAAGTACTAAGTTCATTATATATCACATCCATACACTAGGCAAGGCAGTTTTGTGGATAAAAATTGTCTGGTTTCACGGTGTTTTTCCAACAAAGTATAAATTAGAAATGGGTATTGCAAGGAATCCTCACAAATAGTTACCGTTCTTTCAGAAAAGAACCAACCTATCTTAAAAAGATAAACACTAACAGCACATTCAAAAGGACAAAAGTAACTGGCACATAGCGCTGAAATTGCCGATCGAGCTTGGTTCCAGCTTCCTCACTAACCCTACGGACGATTACATTTTCGATGATCGCAAGGCTGGCAAAGAAATACCCTACAAATATGACCCCATCTAAATACGTCATATACGATAAGCGTGGTAAAAGCCCTGAAAATACGCGGTGAAATGCAACTACGGTCAGCAAGCCAATGAAACTGATGCTCATCTCCGGAGCTGCCGCGCCCTCCAGCCAAAAGACAGACCAGGTCAAAATGATGATGAGGAACATGGGGAAAATCTTCATGAGATAGAATTGGGGTAAGCGTTTCCCATGCAAAATGTAAACGAACTCAGAAAAAGCTTCATCTGAGCGAATCTCGTTTTCAAGCTTGACTTCCGTTGTGAGCGAATCGATCACCCATTCCTCACCTGTATATTTGGGATCGAATCCGATTTTTTTGTCGTTTGGAACGAACACGAGATAGCGGCTATCCCAGCTAAAAGATTCGAGATCCAATTCAAATTGCTGGTCATCAAAGGGGAATTTCCTCAAGTCGAAATCTGCGTGGACGCTGACAACGAACCTTTCTGCATACTCGATAGTTCCATCTGGATAGATGATCAGTTCCAGGTTCTCTGTTTCTCGGCCGTGAACTTCGTTCTCGATTTCTACATTCGGCCACCAGATTTGTTCCAATTCAATCTCGGCAGCATGCTGTTCATAGATCTTGCGGTCGTAGCCATATTCCTCGGCATCAAAGGCCAGGCGTTCATCCTTCCATTGAAGGTCCATGAACATCTCGACTTCGAACTTGGGGGAGGCCTCGGATGGCGCGGAGACTCTATCGAGAGCGATCATATAGAGTCCGATTTTTACTTCAGTGGGTTCGGCAGGAGGAATTACCGGGGCAAAGTTTCCCAAATTAGGCAAGGGGGGCTCCTCGGAAGCCATAACTCTACCAGGGAGGAGAAACCAAAATGAAAATAACCCCAAGAGTAGCACTGCGATTTTTACTCGAGATTTGATAAAGGGCAGGATAATGCTGCGCAAAGACATCTTTTGATTGCCTCCTTTGGGCGTAGGACAATCTTTCCCTAGAAGAAATTGCTCAGTCAAATGCTCCAACTAGCATTAAAACCACACTATAATTAGATAATTATACTCCAATATTTTCGCTTATTTCTATGGTTCTTTGGACCATATTTTGCCCCCTGGCACAAATTAAACAAAACAGCAGGCCGTTGGCCTGCTGTTTTGTTTAATTTGTTACTTGCTTATTTATCTAGGCGCGACCGCAAAGCCTCGGTTAGAGGCGGGACGATATCGAATAAATCACCCACCACCCCAAAGCGGGCTAATTTGAATATCGGCGCTTCAGAATCTTTGTTTATGGCAACGATAACCTTGCTGGTACGCATACCTGCCAGGTGTTGGATTGCGCCTGAAATGCCGCAAGCAATGTACAGGTCGGGCGAAACTACCTTACCTGTTTGCCCAACTTGGTTGACATAAGGGATATAGCCCGCGTCAACCGCGGCACGGCTGGCACCAACGGCAGCCCCTAGTACCTCGGCCAGTTCACCAACCAACTTGAAGCCTTGCTGCGCTCTCCAAACTTCTTGCTCTTCCTCGCTCAGATCACCAGGCGGTTCAAGGGTGGGATTGTTAGAAACCCCGCGTCCCCCAGAAACGATCACGGCCGCATCGGTTAGGCTAACCCCAGCCTCGGTTGTAGTGTAATCCACCACTTTCACAGCGATGTCATCCTCAACCATGGCAGCCTCGACCTCTGTGAGGGTACCAGCACGCGATTCATCAATCTCGGGTTTGGCAAAAGCTCGACCGCGCAATGTGACAATCTGCGGTTTGGCGCTGCACTGCACTTTGGCTAACAGTTTGCCAGCATAGACAGGTCTTGTAGCTACAACGGCGCCATCCTGAACTTCGAGGGCGGTCACATCCACCAACACGCCCGATTCGAGATCAACGGCGCTCATACCAGCTAACTCGCGGCCGCGCGTTGTGGTGGGGAAGATAATCACCTCAGGAGTGCTCTCGGCTGCCAGCTTGGCTAACAAAGCTGTGTAAGGCTCGGAGCGGTAATCCGCGAGCGTGGCATCATCTGCCAAGAGAACCTCGTCAGCGCCATAGTGGAACGCTTCTTGCGCGATTCCAGTGACATCCTGACCAAATACCAGCGCGGTGACTCCGCCACCAAGCTCACCTGCCAATGACAGACCGGCGCCGATGCCCTCCCAGGAAGATGGCAGCGCCTGGCCTTTGAAATGATCGATATACACCCAAATTTTGTTCGTCATCAGAGCACCTTCTCCGCCATGATCAACTCGGCCAATTTCTCTGCAGTATCTTGAGCACCGTCACCCTCGATGATCTCGGTGGTGACCTCGCGCGCCGGCGGGTTCATCATCTCGGGCCAGGAGATCACAGCAGCGGGTGCCTCGATGCCCAGCTCACCCAAATCCCAAACCGGGATTTCTGCGCGGGCGGCCTTGCGGATCCCCATGAAGGATGGGTAACGCGGCTCGCCGTAATCCTTGATCACGCTGACCACTGCAGGGAGCTTGCTCTCCACAACTTGGCGTCCCTCTTCAATTGCGCGCTCGGCTTTGATGGCCTCAGCGCTCAATTCAGAGATGGCTGAAACCAGGGTGATCGCTGGCCAACCCAGTACCCGGGCTACCATTGCCGGAAGAGTGCCTGTGTCGCTATCCACGGCCTGTTTGCCAAAGAAGACCAGATCGACATCGCCGACCTTCTGGATGGCAGCGGCCAACACTTTGGCTACGGCAACGTTATCAGAGCCAGCCAAAGCTGGGTCGGACACCAGAGCGGCTTCATTGCAGCCCATGGCCAGGGCATGTTTTAGCGCTTCTGTTTCATCGGCCTTGCCCATGCTGATGACTTTCGTACTTCCGCCTTGGTCTTTGACCGTCTGCAAGGCAGCCTCCACGGCGTACTCATCCCAGGGGTTGATCACTAAGGGAGCATCCCCCCAAGAAACTTGCCCATCTTCCACTGCGACTTGTGCAGCGGTGTCGGGCACTTGCTTCACACAAACGACGATTTTCAAAGCAACCTCCTATGTTCTCAAGAATTAGCTATCTTAAATTGCTTCTTTGCCTCAAGCTAAAGATT
>CAYTKR010000050.1:0-32969 GCA_964438295.1 uncultured Anaerolineales bacterium | reverse complement strand
GTTGGTAGATTTGAAATTCCATATCTACGATCCGAAAGCCCAACCCTCCGCCTTGGATGGCCAAGCTTTGCATCAGCTCTAGTAATTCCCCAAACCGGGCTCGTCCTGTCACCGATTCGCCCAGAGCGCTGTCTGTCTCGATTATTAATCCACTCACCTGTCGTTCAGGTTTGGCATTTGGACCAGCATTGAAATCGACATAGGCCTTCATTACCGTTTCAGCAGCGCCAGATCGAACATCATAGGCCTGGCTGGTGTACGGCGGTCCTCCGGGGACAGGGTATGCCAGGAGATCTTCCAGGTAGATCAAATCATCTGGTCCTGATGCAATCAAGATATTCTGATTGCGATCCCATTTGCGATCCATTTGTCGCACGGGTCCTGATAGGATCTCCACTCCATTCCGGGCTACCACGATCCCGCCACCCCAGGTCAACGAATTCGAAGCTTCCGTGCCGGCTTCCATTTCTAGCACCCATTTGCCCACGTTATTGAAACGCAGACGCAGATCCAGACGCCCATAATGCTCTACCTGAGCAACCCGCTTCCTGCTTTTGTTTCGAATATAAATTGTGTACTCTGCCATGTTAGATACTCAAAAACCTAGGGTAGAAACTCAGTACCACGCTGGATGAGGCATTGGCGCCATTCATCGTTACACGTACACCGTTATTTCCCCTCTGGAGTGGCCACAACGATGAGTCTGACGTCAGCGATGGAAACAAATTCGTGCCATCATTTTTGACGACGGTCTTTATGTTTGGGCGGGTGTCGATTGCAATACTCTCTCCTAAAGATAAAGAAACGGGCAGATCGATCTTCTTGAATGTGTCGAAGTTTTCGATCACGATCAAAGATCCCGGGCCATTGATCGTCCAGACAGGCCAGGATTCCACATCGCCGTCATTTGCCACGGTGACATCAGCAAATATGGCGCTGCTGGTTACCCTCAGTGGTGGCATGGGTAGAAAGTACCCTGTTGAAGTCGATAGCGACCAAGTATCAACTACCGGAGAGATCGCATACCAGAATGGATCCATTGCTCGGAATGTCAAGATTACGCGGTTCCAAGTTAGGGCTTCGTAATCCGGTTGACCGGTCATTTCCAACCCTCGTTTGTACCGACAGGTTAGCGTGCGAACGGTTCCATCAGCGCTGGTTACTTTCAGCATTCCATCGCCATTGCCGGTGTGTATCTTTGTTGCCAACGATCGCACATTTGCCAGATAGGCTGAGCGTGTCGCCCCTCTCACCATGAGCGGAAGGTCCATCTCTCTGGGCTGAGCCAGCACATTCGTCAGGCGAGATCCGGGCTGATCTGGAACCTGCGTTTCGTAGAATTGGTAATTAGGCATGAAGATACCCTGGCGCCCGATCAGTACCTCATAGGGATCGCTGCTCAAATCTACGTTCTCACCACCCGAAGTGATCCAGGTCACATTCTCAGCCGTCATATCTACTCTCACCCATATAAATACGCATACCGCTCTAGTGCCCTTTCCAACTGTCCTTCATCCAAAGCTGTATCCTGGAAGTGGAAATGCACTTCTCCCTGGCCATACCCCCCTCTTCCCGCTACGGGCACAGCTGCAGCCAATGCTGGTGTCGGATCGGGGAGCAGCCTCAATTGGGTCTTGAACTGCGGCAGCCTTCGTTGTGTCAGTTCCTTCAATTGTTCAGCCGTTCCCATCAAACTTAGCTCGATCTCACTGGGCGATTTCCTCTGTAGGAATCCAGGGAGCTCCAGATTCTTGATTGCCTCTGCAAGTTCGTACATCTTGTCGATCACATCTTGGATGAAATTCTTGATCTTCTTGAAGACATTCAATACCTTCGACCGTAGAAATTCCTCCAGCCATATCAGGGTTGGCATCAAAGGATCTTGAATAAATGCTTCCAACGCTTCCCAAACCGGTTGGAGCTTCTCCTTGACGAACTTCCACACTTCTTCCACGGCCGGCTTCAACACGTTTTTCCACAAAGCCGCCAGGGCTTCCACATTCTTTCCCACCACTGCAATCAACAGTTTAGCGAACGCCTTCCAAAAGGGCACCACCACCTCAGTCATCCATGCCCAAACTTCTTCGATGGCAGGTAGCAGTGTATTTGTCCAGAAGTCGCTCAGCGTCTGTAGCGCTGTGGGTAGGTGCTCAGCAAGCAATCCCCATAAGGTCTGGAAGAGTGGCATCAAGTATGTGCTCATCCAGGTCCAGAAATTCAGCAAGGTCGGCTGCAGGATTGTCTGCCAGAACGTTACCAGGGTCTGGATCGCCATTGGGATCTGTGTCTGTAACCAGCTCCATAGCTTTTGCAATACTGGTTGTGCCGTTGTCCAGAATGCCTTCAATTTGTTCTGGATTCCCCCCCAGTTGTTGACCCAGGCGTTTCGCAACAGCGCCACAACAGCAATCAGAGCCAATATTGGCCACGCCACTGCAGCCACTGTGGTAATCAGTCCCCACAATGCCGGCAGCACCACGCTCGCAATTGCTATCCCCAAGGCGATCAACACATCTTGCAGTGCTACGTGGCTCGTAATCCACTCCATTGCCGTTTGAATATATGGTTGCACTACCGTCCATATATCCTGGATCCTTGTCGCAATCATTTCCATCGTTGCTGCGATCTCCCTGAACCCCGCCCCCTCCAAAGCCATGATCAGAGCTTGGATTGGCCCAACACCGTCCCTAAACGCACTGATGAAGTGTCCTAAACCTTGCACCACAGGGCGGATTGCCTCGGGCATGTGTGTTAGCCAGTCATTCAAATAATCGCCATCATTGAGCACGATATCGAAATATCCCACCAGGCTGTTCAGGACATCCCCAAAGCGCTTGAAGAAAGCGATTACGGGCGGACCGATCTTCTCTACCACACCACTGAAGATCCTTCCTAAAGCTTTCAGCACTGGAATGAAGGCCTCGCCAATGCCGATGCGTAGTGTTTCCACGACCCCATCCAACGCCTCCATCACTCCCTCTAATGTGTTGGCTTTGGTGATAGCCTGCTCTTGGATCCCGGCTGCATTGGCCGTGGCCTCGGCCATCGCCTGCCAGCCGTCAGCGCCCTCTTCCAGCAGTGTGTTCAAGGCGTTCATGCCGTAGGTGCCGGCGATAGTTTGCACGTACTGGTTGCGCTGCTCCTGGGTCAGTCCTGCCATTGAACTCTGCATCTGTTCGATAATGCCGGGCATACCCACAAAGGCGCCCTCCGCATCGTACAGGCTCACTCCCAGCTCCTCGAGAGCGCCGGTGACCTTCGGCGTCTGTCGGCTCAAGTTGGTCAGCATCGATCTCAAGGCTGTGCCTGCCTCTGAACCGCTGATTCCTCGAGTACTCAAAATGGCCAGCGCATTATTGACATCTTGGATGCCAATTCCCATCGCAGCAGCCGTCGGTCCGATGTTTTCCAGAGCGGCTGCCAGGTCGCTGACATCTGCCACGCTGGCATCCGCAGCCCTCACCATATTGTCCAGTGCCATGTTGGCGAACCCAGCTCTTTCTTCAGCGGTTTTCAACTCGCTGCCGAAAGTAGCCAAGGCCACCGCTGCCAGATCCGAGGCCTGGACCATATTCAGCTCTGATGCTGCAGCCATATCGATAGCTGCCCGCAGGGCACCCCCTAATTCTGCATTCCCAGCCATATACCCCTGCAAATCCCCAAATATCTCCGTTGTGCTCAAGCCGGCTTTGTAAAGGCCGGTCATGGCATCGGCTGCTCCAGTGGCACTGACTCCTAAGAGGCTAGTATCGCCACCAACACGTAGAGCAGCATCATGGAGGGATTCCAGACCCAAACCGGAGCTCGATGCGGCGATGCTCAGATCTGCCAGTTGCGTTTCGAATTCCTTGGCCAAGGGCACAGTAGATTTCATCACCAACCCTACACCAGCTGCAGCCGCACCCAATCCTGCCAGGACGCCACCAATTGCCGTCTTGCCGATGCCCTGCACCCCGCGTGTGAATTGCTGCAAACGTGAGGTGGCGGCATCCAGGTCCCTGCCCAGGGTGCCTGCATCGGCTCGTAGTTTTATCGTCAGGGTTGCGAGTGTACTCATCTGTTTCGCTTGTCTTCACCGCCAAAGGCAGCGTTGAGCATCTCCACGATGCTTAACTGATCTTGCCAGCTTTGCTCCTTCTTGGGGCCAAATTCTGGCATGAACTCTGCCGGCCGGAACGGTTTCTTGTGCTTCTTGGGATCTCGGGCAGTGTTGGCCACGGTTGCTGAAATAATCCCTGCTCTGAGATCTGACCGCTCTTCACCAAATGGCTCCAGTTCCGCATAGGCTAGCCATTCAGCAAAATCCAGGCTGCTGATATCCTTCTGCAGAACTCTTGGATGTGGATACCCCAGTGCCAGGCACAACCGGAACCACATCCGCCGTTCCGGCCGCCGATTTAGTTTTTTACCAGCTCGTCGACGTCTTCCTCGCTCAATCCTGAAAGCTTTTGAGCAACTTCGAAGACACGCTGCAAGGCTGCGGCGCTCTTCTTGCCCAAGGCTTTGATATCGGCGTCTGAGAAGATACGCTTGGCATCTTCACCAACTACTGACCTGGCTACTAGGCGGGCACGAAAATTCTGCATGTTCACCTGCGTTTTCTTGCCGCGCAGCTCCACGATCTCGGCCTCGAGGGCATCGCGCTCTTCACCGGTCAGGCCACGCACCAGCACCGCGCCGCCCCATTCGGGGACCTGTACCTCTTCGGTGAGCAGATCCTGGGCTTCCAGGATCGCATCTCTTGTCAGGTATTTCATCGATCAACTCCTTTGCGAAATGCGCAGCAGCAGTCTACTGTGGCCATTTCGCACGCCAATTCATGAGAATTGGCGATTACGCTAAGGTCGGTTTGCCGGATATCTTCAAGGTCGCATCGGCGCCCAGCTTGTCATCATGCGGAGCGGAAGGCTCGAAGCCGGTGATTAGCGCAGAAAACGACCAGGTGGTCGATCCCGTATCAGGGAATACCAACTGGAAATTCCGGACAGTGCGATCCTGCATATCCTTCAGCATGCCGGTGGAAGCGTCGTGCGTGGCGTGTGCTGGAAGATAATTCAGACTCAATGAAACTTCGCCGCCGTCCAGCAACCCACCCACAAACTCCTTCCAGCCGTCTGGGCTGTCGTGACTGGTCATATCGACGCTTTCCATCTCCAGGCTGGGTCCACCGATCTCCGTGACCTCGGCAACGGTAGTAAAAACTTCGGTAGGGGTGGCGCCATCACCAATTTTCAATAGCGTTCCGTGTGCAAATACTCCATCTGTCATGATATATCTCCTTTCGAGAGGGTTTTCTACCTCTTGGCCACCAGGATCTTTGGTTTTGGTGGTGTATGGACGTCTTTGATGTGTTCGTGCATGGCATCTTCGTCAAGGGTGTCGAAATTACACTTCTTACAAGAGAACTGTGGAAGTCCTTTCCATTTGCCAACCTCGAAACCCTTTTCGGGTTTGCGATTTGATTCTTGTGATTTGTCACCTTTCTCTGACATACGTTACTCCTTATATCCAATCTGATAATGCTGTCTGATGGTTTTCCTTTTGCTCGCTTCGGTGAATCCATCGATCTCGTTGACCAGTAGGCATTGGCCAACAATAATCGTGCCCATCAGACCTTTGTGGCCATCCATCGCAGCACGGACCAACTCGGCGGTGGCCTTCGCCGAAGAGTAAGTTTCACCGGTGATCGCCAGCTGCATCCTCGCCCAGGCCATCCCTGAAGCACCATCATGGCTGTGTTCTCGAGGGCCACTCAGGCGTTGGTAAGCAATAGCTGGCAATGTAGCATCCTGAGGGATCACCAATGGGTAGATCCGGGTGCCAACGATGCCGGCGTTGCTCAAAAATGCATACAAACCTTCTTCGATGGTCACTTGGTCACCTTGGTGATGGCTTTGTTCTTGATACTGGTGCCAAACTCCTTTTCAGCACGCTTGTGGGATTGGTCGAAGCCTGGCGCCAGGAAAGGCCTGGCTGCCATCCCTGGGTGATCGATACTTCCTGTGGCCACAATACCTTGGTCGCCTTCGAAGACGAGTAAAGGATTGCCGCTGATCTCATGAGCCTCGGCACCCGTTTCCAGGAATTGCCAGTACCATTTCTTCTTAGGAGGACCGGTATCCACAGCGACCAGACGCTTTCTCTTTTCTGTGGTTTCCTGTTCCAACTCTGAAGAAGGAGCCAGGGTATTCGATGCAGATCGCATTACGGCCATGCCAACATGAGCCGAGATCTCCAGGGCGTCACCCACTTCGACACCCAGACGCTTTAGCTTGCGGATCAGCTGCTCGCTGCCTTCGAGTTCAATAGAAATGTCTTTGCGGTTAGTCATAAATCATTTCAGGATTTCCATGTTCTCCATTTGCTCGAGAGTTTTTCGCAGCATGAGAAGCACTTCTTTTAGAAGTGCCTTGACTTCTTCGAGCAATTTCTCATATTTCTGAGAAACTTCGAGATATTGCTCCTTGTGAAGCATGGCTTCTTTGAACCGCTCTCGCCACACTCGATCAACCACGAAGACTGCCGAACCGGAGACAATTGTGAAGAAAAGGATGATTGCTACAACGATGTTAGTTTCCATTAGATTGCCTTACACATCAAAATAAGCTCTCTTTTCCGACCATCAACATCGATGGCAGCTTCGAAGTCATAGGTGGTGCTGCCATGAACGGCTCGCATCCCTGTTGTGATGCCCTCTCGAAATCGCATTCGGATTTGCGTGGTCGCTTCAGCAATCTCCTGGTTGCCAGCCACAGATTCCTTCCAGCGCACTTGTAAGGGCTCAACCGCTGCCCAAACAGTGGCCACAATGGTGGGGTTGTCCCAGCTCTCACCGCCGAAGCTGTCTTGGTTTCCAGATTTCTGCTGGATGGTCACTCGATGTCTGAGTTTGCCAGCGCGCATGCGTAGCACCTAAAATCTTTTCGCTTTCGCTCTCAGATCTGCTAGCAGGGCATCGACACCCATCGGTAAATCGTTTAGCGGACGCCCATCGACGAACGCTTCTCGGTGTTCGTAGAAATGGCCAACCAGCAGTTTGACGGCTTGGATAGCACGATCGTCCACATTTGCGCCAGTATCTCCGAAACCACACACGAAGGTGAAAGAGATGGGATTACCCGGATAAAGGGAATCGCTGGGCCATTGTTGATTCGGTTTAAGAATCACTCTTCCAGGTGTGCTGTCCGTATCAACGAGATACACTGAAGTGGCCAGGGTTTCCACGGAGCCGTTCTCGAGCTTGTATGTGATCGAAGAAACCGACTGTAAAGGAGGCAGAGGAATCTCGATAAAGGCTGCATCTGGCCAGGCATCCAGGAAATACTTCCAGGTCTGCGTGATCAGCGCGTGCAGGGATTTCTGCTCTACGATAATGCGAGCAGCTTTGATATATGCAGTGATCAGAGCATCATCATCGCCGATATCGACCCGCAACTGCGCCTTTGCATCAGGGCCTTCGATCGGCTCTTTAGCCGGTGCTGTTTCCAACGATAGTGCCATCACTCACCTGTCGTCTAATTCTTGGCAGCGTTTTCCTCTGCCTTTTTGGTGGTAGTTTCGGCCTCTTTCTTTACCGGTTTCGTATCTTTGGCCTTGGTCTGAGGCTTATCATTCTCAACATATTCAGCAAAGCCGCCTTTAACCAGTTCCTTTGCTTGCTTTAGAGGGAGAGTTACGACACTTCCGGCCTTGTGCGTGCCTTTGGGGCCCGCCATCGTAGTATTCAATTTCACTCTTGGCATATCAAATTCCTTTCAATGAGTGGTCAGTGCTCGAAATCGACCACTGACCATTTTCCTTTAACAAATGTTATGCAGTGCCTTCTGCCGGGCTGGCATGCAGCTCGTAGGTCACTTCATCAGCCAAATCCATCGTGGTGGGCAGCTTGCGCGCCTTATATCCGATGTAGAGCATCATCTCTTCGGTGTTGTTGACGCCATCTTTATCCAGCACGCCACGGATAAACCGCTCTAGCGGACGATAGATATCGATCACGAAGACCTGATTGTCGTCATCGGCAGCCACACTGATCCCGGTCCCGGCCAGGTCGGCGCCGTCCGATAGATCGGTCTGTTCACCTTGCTGAGCCTTGAAGGTTGTCACTGCTCCGGCAGCGATATCGCCAAACTTCGTAACGATCATCACGCCATCGAAACCTTGGGTGTCGAACACTTCGCCATTGCGATCGGAATTGCTTTCTGCGTGGTCCAGCCCAGTTCGAATTTGAATATTCTTTCCTAAGTTCATCTTGAATCTCCTTCTCGAATTGTGTTCTGTGATCAAACCCTGACCACTGAACACTGCACTGTATTAGCCCAACTGCACGCGCACAAACGCCTCGCCCAAGACGGGCATTCCATCCGACTCTAGACGACCAACTAAACCGATCTGGTTGGTGGCTGCGAAGAGCTCGACCAGGCGCTGCATTTCCATGCTCAGGGCATCGGCGATCCAGTATTGGCTGAAGTCACCCAGGATGCCCACATAGAGACCGGTTGTGAAAGTGTTCGGGGCATACTCGCTCATGAAGGTGGGTAATCCTAAAATGCGATCGGGTTCTCCCACTCGCACAGACTCTCGCCAAATGTATTGCCCATTACTATCTTTCAGCTTGGCGATCTGTTTCTGACCATCCCGGTGGAAAAGCCACCTGGCTTTGGGCCAGTACTGCGTCTTCAGGGTGTATTTGGCCTCGATCAAGCCATCGAATTTGATCTCGGTGGTGGTGTTGCCATTGGAAACATCACGGCTGGTGGGGATGCCGTCATCGGATGCAGTGAACACGCCCAGGGGTTGGCCAGCACCATCACCGTGCAGATAGGCATTCTCACCAACAACGCCAAACTTATATGCCAGGCGCTGAATGACCAGTGATTCCACATCCGGGACCTGGCGCAGCAGCTTGCGCGAGATTTTGATAAATTTGGCCAGCGGGTGGGGGTGCAGTTCACGCCGGCCGAATTCCATCTGGTTGTCCTCATCACCGATGGCCAACTCTGCGGTCCAAACCGGGTCAGCAGGATCGTTCTCCAAGGAGGGAGCACCCAGGCTCTCGGCTCGTGGAACTGCAAAAACGGTCGCCCATTGGCGCATATAGACATAGTTGTCGACTGCTTTGATCAAGCGGTCCACAAACTGCATTGGAGTGATCAAGAAACCACCCACCGTATCAAGATCTGCCTGTAGGGCTCGAGCTTCAGCGGGCATCTGCCCGCTTCGAAGCCATCCCCGAAAAGCAGGTCGGTAAGGATCCTGGGCGAAGGGGAATAACCGCTGCCAGAGAGGCTGCTGCCTCCAAACGGGATCGGCCTCATTCAAGGTCTGCATCCCACGGGATTGGAATTGGTAGTTGAATTCCCGATTTCCATCGAAATCTTCCGGATCTGGACGCGGGGCGCCATCATCTTGTGGTTCGCCCAGGTCACGCTCCAGCGATTCCTGGCGCTCGAGGCGCTCAGCACGCTGCAGCAGATCCTGGGCATCGTTCATCGCCCGGTCATAATTCTGTTCTTCTTCCTCGGTCAGAGCGCGATTTTCCGTCTCTGCCGTATCCAGAATCTGTCTCGCTTGCGTAATAACCGCCGCGCGATCCTGTCGTAATTCCTGTGCTTGGGTAATTAAGCTAGGCATTGTTACACCTTCCGTAGCGTAGCGAAGGACTCCCGCCGTCGAAGGGACAGCGATCCCTGAGATGGATAGGGAGCTTCCACTACATAGATTTGTTATTCGAGTTCAGCCAATTCGAGTCGTCGACGCTGGATATCCAGCCGCGCCTGCGTGCTAGATCCACCATCATCCTCCGATTCTTGCCCGGCCCCAGGTATCTCATCGGTCTCACCTGGCTGTTGGTCCGATAGTTCTGCAAACTTCGCCCGCACTTCCGCATTGGTTTGGGGATATGCAGGGAACGTTACGACACTGACATCACGCAGCTCCTGACAGCCACCTGGCAGCAGGCGCCGCACGATCGTGCCATCTTCACGCTTCTCCCATCGATCTCCATTTGCATTCACTCGAAAGGAGAAGGAACATTGATCTACATCGCCTCGCCTCATGGGCGTCAGCACGTAGTCATCAACAAGTCGACTTTGGGGAGGATCCGCTTCGAAGCCCAGGCCTTCATCGCCATCGATTAGGCGCAGGGTTCCGCTCTTCGAGCGCCCAAAGATCAGATTTGGATCGTGGTTGAATAATCCGCGCACATCAAGATTGAGTACATCGCGGAAGAAACCCCGCTCGATGATCTCGATAAAGCCCAGATCCTCCGATTCCTGCTCGTAGACCGCCGCTGTTCCTGCAATTCTTGGCTCTTCGCCTGCCTCTGAGAAACGCAGTTCAGTCAATGGGTAATACCTGGTTTCAAAATTATTGTCTTGGGGCATAGTTCACCTCGTTAGAATCCTGCTG
Source organism: uncultured Anaerolineales bacterium (assembly GCA_964438295.1). GTDB lineage: Bacteria > Chloroflexota > Anaerolineae > Anaerolineales > UBA11858 > NIOZ-UU35. The sequence goes on along the minus strand of CAYTKR010000050.1, from coordinate 22,562 downwards.
TTGCCATGCAATCACATCCAGTGTGATAGGGCGGGTGTCGTTTACTCTGTTTGACTGTCAACGGTGCAGCTGCGCCATCGGGCTGGAAATCAACGCCGGCCTGCAGGAAAAACTCGTTGATACCGATTCTCTTGCCATCCAGGGCTTTGCAATAGGGACATGAATCTCCCACCGACCGCGAAACCAGGTAGATCACACCCAGCAGTGAATACGCAGTCACAGCAATGGCATTGTTCGCACGCGAACTTTCTTCCTGGGCGATATCTTCCGCTCGATCCTCTGGCCAGTTCTCCATTTCTCTTGTGATTGCATCTAAGGGATCCTCGTTTTCGTCCAGCGCCCCCTCCACAACTTGGCGAATCCGTTCTTCACTGCGGACCGCATGTCTCGAGCCCATAGCATTGGCAAATCTGCGCGCAAATCGTTCCAGCTCATCTGAGAGCTCTTCATAAGATTCCCCAACTTCCTCATATGCCGCTCCAGCCACCAGCTCTGCATATGCCCACATTACCGGCCACATTTGTTGAGAGATGAACTGGGTGTGCTGCTGGTAGAACTCCTGCAGCCATAACGTAAATTCCTGCACTGATCGTTTCCCAAGCAGTTGCCTGGCTTTATTCCCCACATCATTCCGCTCACGTCGAAGCCATCGGGCGGCCACATCTTGGAACACAAGTCGTTGAGCGATCATCAGCCGCCTTCGGTACTTGGCAGCGTTCATCGATCTAACTTCAACACTATCAGCTACACTGGAGCGATCCTGCAAGGCTCGCACATTCGAAGGATCCTCCGCAAGCCCATTCGCAGCCTGGTCGGCTGGGACCATATTCAACGGCATGTAATAGATTTGTCCCTGTCCATCCGACAGAGGATTTCGATCTTCTAATTCCAAAATATCATCTGCATTCATCCATCCATTTTGTCGCGCCATCACATAGGCTTCGAAACGACTCTTCATATCCCCCCGTAGTAGACCATTCACATTGAATTTGACATACAGCTGCTGCCGCTCTCTTGGAGTTAGCAATCGCTTAGCCAGCACTTGCTCCCAGCGCACCAGCCAGGGCATCATGGTGTAGACCACAAACTCGATTCCCTCATTCTCGATATTATTGTGAGTTTGCCGGTCCATCTCGCGCAGCTTGTGCAACGGCATGTTGTACCACCTGGCCACCTCGGCGATCTGGAATTTGCGTGTTTGTAAGAACTGGGCATCTTCCGGAGGAATCCCCACTTCTTTCAAGGTCATGCCCTCTTCCAGGATCAGAGGTTTGTGGGATTTCGTCAGCCCCCCATGCTCCTCCTCATAGGATGTCTTCAGGTTGTTATGGGCTTCAGTTCCCAGCTGGCCTGGGTGTTCCAAAACTACGCCAGGTCGAGCATCGTTTCCAAAGAACCGGCTCCCGAATTCCTCAGCTGCCAGCGCCAATCCGATCGACTGTCTGGCCATACGGATCGGGGAATACCCAATCACGCCATCAAACCCCATCCCTGGGATGTGCAGAACCCGCTCCGGTCCCCAGATTCGCTCTGTTCGCCCTTTGTCGTCTGGCTTTTGCAAACGATAGATATATTTCAAGCGCCCATTTTCCCGCTTGACGCTCATTCGATCAGGTCGTAGTGGCCACAATGCTCGAAGATATCCGCTCCGAGCCCAATCCATGTAGGCATAGCAATTCCCCCAGCTGGCCAGGTGACCCTGAAGCGTTTCCCGGACATGAAAGCTGGTCATCTCATCATTGGGATCTGTGTGCAAAATACCAGATAGCGTGTGATCAGAGGCTTTCTCTTTGCCCCCACCCGGTAATTTGCGGTACACATTCAGCGGCAGTACAGCCACCGTTTCTGCTAGGATCCGGATGCAAGCAAACACTGCGCTGTAGGTGAGGGCTGATTCTTGATTGACCTGCACACCGCTGGCCACTTTCCAACCGAAGAACTTCTCCACCCAACCAGGTGGTTCTTGCTTGACATGAAATCGTGGCTCAAACAATCGAGCAAAAAACCCACTCACAGCCCGGCTCCTTTACGGATCGATCCGAAAATGCCCATTACCATCATGAGCCCCCCAACGACGATCAACGCAGCTGGAATTGACAGCATTCCAATACCGGTGCCGACAATTCCCAGGCCCAGAATGATCAAGATATCATTACCGTCGATCTTCATAGCGTGAGAATTCCCCTTTGCTCGTAAATCGAGTTGCCGCCGGCGTGCCTGATCGCCCTATCCAGTCCCATGATCCCGGCGACGATGCCATCGATCTTTTCCCGGCTTTTTCCTTTGTCGGGTTTGACATTGCCGGCGGGATCTTGCTTGACCATCAGGTTGTCGGCCATCCAACGCAATACTGGTTGGCCACCGTGTGCCAACTTCTCGTCCAGGATGATGCGCAATAACTCTTTGGTGGGGCTGCTCATCGATGCGAACCCCTGCCCAAAACCTACCATCGTGAAGCCAGCGCCTTCGAGCTGCTGACTCACCTGGAATGCGCCCCAGCGGTCGAAGGCAATTTCTCGAATATCGAAACGCTCTCCGAGCATCTCGATATCCCGTACGATATAGCCGTAGTCGATCACGTTTCCAGGGGTGGTGGTGATTAAGCCCTCTCGCACCCAAACATCGTAGGGAACCCGATCTTTACGCACCCGTTCGACCAAATTCTCTTCTGGGATCCAGAAGAAGGGTAGCCAGGCGTGGTGTTCATCTTCACCTGGCTCTGAGGGGAAATCCAATACGAAGGATGCAATATCCGAAGTGTTGGCCAGATCCAGGCCACCATAACAGCCAGCGCCTTCCAGTAGACTCTCATTGACCGGTGTATTGCAAGCGTCCCAGGCATGCATGTCCAACCAACGGCTCTCTTGCTGGGTCCATTGATTCAAATGCAACCTGCGAAAGGTATTCTGATACGCCGGTACATTCTTGGCTCTGCGTGCCTCGTTGCGTAGGTATTCCCGCTTTACGGTCACTCCTAGACCTGGGTTGGCTTTTTCCCAGGTTTTCTCGTCCAGCCAGTCATCTTCTTCGTCTGCTGCATAGATCACCGGTAAGAAAGTGTCATCCTCGATGATGCCATCCAAGAGCTGCCGGGCGTACTCGTGGTATTCCCAGCAAATACTTTCCCGGTCGAAGCCTGCCGTGGTGATAAAGACAACCAGAGGCTGCCGGCGAGATCCTGTACTGGTCACCAGCACGTCGACCAGGTCACGGTTGGGTTGAGCATGCAGTTCGTCGACCACCACGCCATGAGCGTTGAAACCATGTTTGGTGAATGCATCGGCTGAAAGTACTTTGTAAGAACTGGCTGTTCCTGGAACCACAATGGCTCTTTTGAATGATTCGGCCCTTTTGTCCAGGGTGGGGGAGCTTTCTGTCATTTGCTTGGCGATGTCGAACACAATCGCGGCTTGATCCCGATCTGCAGCTGCGGAGTAGACCTCGGCGCCGGCTTCGAAGTCAGCAAACAATAAATACAGGGCGATACCGGCGGAGAGGGTCGATTTAGCGTTCTTGCGCGGCAACTCGATGTAGGCTGTTCTAAATTTTCGGGTGCCATCGGAGCTCCGCTTCCATCCGAAAAGTGGCCGGATGATTTCTTCTTTCTGCCAGTCCAAGAGCATAAAAGGAAGCCCAGCCCATTCACCCTTGACATGGGTCAATCCCCTTTCGAAGAAATTCACCGCTGCCTGAGCAGCTTGCTCATCGAAATAGAATTCACTCATGGGCGATATCTGCTCCAAAGAGGATCTTTGCTAGATCGTCTTCCTTCTCAGGATGGGAAATGTTCAATCGAGCACGGCTGCTAGGAGTTAGTCCAAACTCCGTAGCAAACTGCTTGAACATGGTAGAGTTCTCCTTGAAAATCTGGAAGACCGGATTTTTCTTTTCGCCCCCCTGAACAGTCACGACTGTGAAATCGAAGGATTTTGTTTTGGGGTCCCAAACTTCTTTCAATGCCTCGACCGAAATGCCATAGTGCAGACACAGTAGCTCGAATGCGGCCGCATCCACTTCGGTGAGAATACCAAGATCCGCCAGCTTCGGCGCCAGACTCTTCCACAGATCCCGGGCATGCTTTGGCAGCCTCCCACGAGGTATGGGAAGATTGGCCACCTGAGGTTTAGGTTCGTTCTCGTTCAACGGCCTTTTTCCCGGATTCCCGGCGAGTTCTTTCATCGAAGTAGGTTTTGGCTTAGGACCTGGTACTGACATTTTGTTTCCAAAAAAAGTTATCGAATTCGCGGCGGTGTGCGCATGACCCCCGCACGGTCTCACGCGGCAAGGTCAGAAAAAACCGATCCCCCCTACCCCTGAGCATTCTCCAGCCTGGTCTTGCGGCTGTGGCAGGATTTGCAGAGGGACTGGAGGTTTTCCATAACGTCCTGACCGCCTTGTACCTTGGGAGTGATGTGGTCCACCTCGGTGGCGATCACTACCTGATCAGCATGCACATTGAACGGATCGGCACACAGTGGATCATTGGCTAGCTTCATCCTCCGCAGCCGGCGCCATCGGGCGCCGTATCCACGTTGCGCTGAAGAACCACGCTGTTGGTCGTATACTCGCTGAGTATCCTGCTGATGTGACCGGCAGTATGCACTGGGACCGTGGACCAGCTCAGGGCAGCCAGGTTGCCGGCAGGGCTTTGCCGGCCGCTGCGGCATTATTGCTGAGAAACGTGGGTGCCGGCAGCTAGCTTGGCCACATCCTCATCAGTGATGCCCTTGATGACCATCACGAAGACAGGCTGGATGAGTGCGATCAGGCCGGCGACGAACTCCAAGTGTTCAGGGGTGAAGTAATATCCACCGACGAAGGTGACTAAAGAGATCACCGTGTCGAGAACCAACAACTGAAACTTGCGTGAATTGATTAGACCTTTCATGATTTGCTCCTTTAATGCAAAACGCCCGGCGCCGTCTCATCGAGACAAACGCCGGGCGGTAAACTCCGGGATCCCCGTATTCAATTGTGGGACATTTTAGCACATATTTTCTAGAAATTCAAACTTCTCTACCATCGATACCCTGGACTCTTAGACATTCCTTGGGATTTCAACCATTGCCTCCACAGAAATAGAATTCTCTTCTTTCTCAACAACGCGACTATCACCCTCCTTAGCCTCGGGATCATACAAATAGCGAACCCCAATTAGTACCTCGAAATTTGTGTTTAGTGCTCCGTAGCGTTGATCAATTTTGAAAAATTCATTGAGGCAACCCTCTGAAGTAAGTAGTCGGGCTATTCCATAAGTTGCCAATCCAGTGAACCCTGCAAGAATTATTATCTTGTGTTTTTCGTCTTTATGGGAAAACGGATTATTGCATGCTACCAATATCCCAAAGGTTTCACCTATTCCATTTTCTTCGCTAATCGAAAACGATTTCTCCCCGTCGATCCAAGCCACACCCTCTGCTTCTGCCGGTTTCTTTACCCAGTAAGTCGAACTAGGAGCCTTCATTTGTGGCTTAATAATTGCGAACCCTCGTTTCTTTTGCCTAATTTCGTCAAAAGCTTTTATCCCATGTAACTCTGCAAAGACAATTTCTGCGAAGTCACTCACATCTGGTGATCCAACGATAACACAATCCTTTCCTTCTAATTGTCTCATTAGACTGGCAACTTGATGACCGAGTTGTGCCCCCTGAAGTTCAATCGAGCTAAGCTTCGCGACCGGATCCTCAATTGTAACCTGCGTGGCTGGATAGTTTTCCCCAAAGAAATGTGTTATTTCTAAAACAGTCTGATAATCCCATTTATCAATATTTGTTCTACCACCTAAACCTCGCACATCCTTAGGGTCATAACCTGTTTCACGTCCGCAGGTGAAGATGTGAACATATCTGTGCCTTGAGAGGGGCTCCCAGAATCTTTTGTGGCCGTAATGCTCGAATGCTTCTCGCACTTTGATTGTCGCGGATTCCAGTTTCTCTGAAAGAGAAATAGCCTTTTCTTCAAGCACTTCTTCCGTATCACCCCACTCCTCTCTCAAATAGAAAAGTTGTGCAGTTAACACATCTCGGATGAGACCATCTTCACTCTGAGAATGAAGAAAATTCTGTAGGATAGATGGAATGATATCTGGGTTGCACTTTGGAGGAACAAGCACGAACATCTTGCGCCGTTCATCTTTTGAGTAGCATTCGTAATAAAAGTGTTCTGCTTCTCGTGTGACCCAATCTGAAGAACTGACAGCACGGGAACAATATAGAACAAAAAACCGACAGCGCGTTATGTGGTTAAGGAGAGCTTTGTCCCAGTCTTCAGTACCTCGCCTCTTCGAGCGAAGATTTTGATCTGCTACGAATGTTGTAAGCCCGCAGGTATTAAGTGTAGTAGCAAGTTTTTCAATTATTTCAAGGTCTTCGTGCGCGTAACTGAAGAATACATCATTCTCAAATTCTTTATTCATTGAATAATCCTTCGCAAACGTAAACAATCGTAAATTCAGCGGTAGCCAACTAGGACTTTATTCAAGAGTGGCGTTGACCCAAAACATTGTCTGCCCAAAACTACTAAAATGTTTCCCACTTCGTTACCTGGTGTCTCTACCATATGTAAAAATTGTAATAATCCAAATACTCTTCCTACAACTCATTCGATCATTTCAATGCAGATCTGACAATCCGCATTGGTATCGTAACGTATTTAATCTTTTGGAAATGAAAAGGGAATCTCAGCAAATAGTGGAAAGTGGTCTGAGCTCTTCGTTCTAGAATCTACACTATTATTCTGAATTTCATTAGCAGTAAAAATTGGATCAAAGGCTAAAAACTTGGGACCTACGAATATATAATCAAGAGTTAAGGTGGCCCTATTTCCTGCTCCTTTCGCTTTTGTACCACTTCCTTTATGCGGGACTGCATCGATAAAATTCAACCTTTTTATCAATTGATATTCTTCAGATTCGGGTGTGAAATTAAAATCGCCCGCGAGAATCCATACAGGCTCATATCGATCATAGGTTTCAAAATCTTTCATATCTCTGGGTTTTCCTCGCTGAGGAAAGCCCTGTCGCTTCCATTTGTTGTATCTTGAAACAATGCCTCGAAAAATAACATCTAGCTGGTCAAGGCGAATTTTTGTAGCCGATAGATCAATTTCGGGAATCCCTTCTCGTTCCATCATGATAGTAGTCAAGTGAACATTTACAACAAAAACATCTAAGGGTTTTGTTTTCTTTTTATTCGGATTAAATATGAAATGTGCTACCAGCGCTGCACGAGGCTCCGAATCACGGTCACCAAAGTAGAGGCCAGACTCAAGATTAACTTGTTCAATAAAGTGCCGGCTTTCTTTAGGCTTATGCTCACTCGAGGACGCCAAATCCCAAATAGGAAAGTGCGGCAAATCATCTTTTATTAAAATTGCGTTTCCCTGAGCAAAAAATGTATCTGGAGACCAACCTCCGAGTTCTCTAACTTTGTTCCATTTTGCTTTCGAAGAAAGTCGATCACTATCTATTAAAGGCATCGGATAATAATGGTATCCTGATATTGAGTCTATTATTTCATTTGCATCTTTACTTGATGGTCCATAACGGACGATTTCCTGTAACGTGATTACGTCGGGGTTGTCGAATCTTCTTATCAAACTACATAACTCACTGTTGATCAATTTTCGGGTTTTTTCTCGCTGATTTTCCTCCTCTTGGATGTACTTTGCTCCACCGATATTCCAATTGAGAATTGAAAATTTCCCATCCATGTTTACTTCTCCTTCTTTATTGGTAAATTTATTAATTCATGTCCTTTAGGCAGAAATTTAAATGGTATCTCTCGGTAAATTTTTGCAATATCTTTCCTTAGTGCATTTAAATTCTCTATTTCATTGGAAAAGATTAATATCCCGCCTCCACCACCTGCACCAAGAGGAAAAGCTACACAACCAATTGATGCACTCCGTCCAATTATTTCAATTGCTCCATTCATGTAATCTGGACAAAGAGCGATACGTGCCTCGTAGTACTCTTTAATTGAATTGAATACTCTTTCCCAATCACACAACCTTATGCCTTCGCGGAATTGATATGCAATCTCCAGTTTCTTTTTGTGAAGTTGGTATCCTTTAGATGTTGATAATGCATTTCTCCAAACGGTATTAACATCTGTGCTTGGGCGGGTATGACCAGAATGAAATATCGCCATCCTTTTTTCCAATTTTTTATAATCTTTTGGGTGTAATAATTCATAACGCAATGATTCTCCATAATTAGATTGAGGTTTTCCTGGAATTCCCCACGGGAACCATAAATAATCAGTAACTCCTCCAAACACAACATTAGATTGTTCTTGAGTTCCTGTAATGCTTACGCCAAGATCTTGCTCCATACGAGATGCCATTGATATCAATTGGATATTACTCAAGGGGTGCCCGGCCAATTCATTTGCAAGAATACATACACCAGTTGTTGCCGTTGCAGATCCTCCAAAACCAGATGATTGAGTGCCTGCCTGCAGATTTTGCAATTCAATCATTACGCCAGTAAGCCCAAACACATCAAGTATTTTTAGCAACCAATTCTCTTTGGAGGGGGGAACTTCACCAGCTTTTGCTATTGTCTCAGTCCCGTATTCCACAGATCGAATTCCAATCGAATCCTTGGTGAAAGGATAGGCTATTATTCTTGTTCCAATGTTGATAGTCATACCTATCGTTCTTGGTAATTTTCGAGACCATTCTATTGATGGATCCGCATGAATATCTTCAGGAATCTGTGGTAAAGACCAAAGCGCTTGCTGAAATTCGCGTAAATCCAAGCTGGAACCTGGACCATCAATGCGGTTGTAAGCGACAACGGCTGGCAAAGCATTAAGCATAGATGCTTCTTCGAGTAGATCATGAAGTTGAGTCCTCATTACATTTCTCCCACAAAGAAACTTGTTACATAAGACATCCTAACCATTGTTAATAATCAATTCGTCTTTTATTTGCTCAAATGACGTTTTTTACATTAAGTGAATCTTGAAAAAATAGCGTGTCAGGGCAATTAGCAGGCATTTATTCGTATAAGACCAGATCATAGAAATGCAAGAAGCCGCCCACGATCTCCGCGAGCGGCTTTCTCTTTGCAATCAGCATTGTCGCCACGCGCAAGATGCGTGGTCGAAGATATTGATAGTCCCACCAATAAATACTATCCACCTATAAGTGTACTAAAGATAGCACAATTGTGCTTTGATTGCAACAGGATTCTGAAATGTTATGCCCTTTAAACTACGGTTTTCCCCACCAACTTCGCCAAAATCCTATCCCCCACGGAGTAGTGAAACTCTTTCCCACACTCACAAGTGCCATGAAGGGCGCGCACCAAGATCCCATTGACCTTGAGAAAATCCAGCCCTTTCACATTTTCGATGGTGCCCACCTCGTTCTTGCAAGATGGGCACTTTACTTTTTCGCCAGCAAATTTGTTCATGCCCTCAATGCCTCGTTCAAGATCTCAACCCGCTGTTCATCATCACTGGCCAATGCCAGGGCATACCCCAACTCGGCCTTGCTAGCGCCAAGGATGTTGAGTTCGTAGCCTTCGTCGAAATCCTCGAAGTTGAGCAGTTGATAGACCTGATCCACATCGATAGATTCGCCTTTGTCGAGCACTGCCAGGATGGCTTTCAGCGTGGCCACGTCCCTCTCGGCTTCGAAGCCTATTCGCGTGATGCGCTCATCTTTGGGGTGCTGGGACGAGAGCTGTTCCAGCTTGAACAGAACCCCCTCCAGGTTAACGATATTGCCTTTTACGGCCTCGGGGGTAGGAACCTCTGTACTCAGCGAACCAACCCAACCCTGGACCCGCTCCAGCCGCTTCTCGAGCTCGTCAATGGGATCTCCCATAGGATATGTTTCATAAAGATCCTCGCGGCCGATGGGATTGAGTACCTTCTTGATGATCTCTGATTGGGCTGCCGGCAGGTTTTTCTCCGGTTCCCAATAGGGTAGGGCTTTTTCAACAATATTCTTTGCAATGCGCTGCCTGATCGTATCCACTGTCCATTTCTCGCTTCCGACGGTGCGGGCGAGTTTCTGGTAGATCATTAGCCAGGCCGCCTGATTTTCAACCTCGAACGCATCTGCTAGTACATTCGCAGCAGGAGTGACCACCTGTTCAGCCAGCTGGCGTTCTCGCTCCTTTTTGGCCTGATACTCAGGATCTTGCTTTTCCTCTTTTTTGGCTGCTGACTTTGCGGCATTCCGTTTTTTTGTTTCGCACTCGCAGCGTGGGCCCTCGGCGCCATGATGACAAACGATGGCTACCTGGGGATGATTCTCAAGGTCCAAGGCTTCGGAAGCATAGGGCTCAGCCTTGAAGCGCAGGCGCAAATTTGGACAGCCTTCGGCAAAGATGCCATCATCTCCCAATGTGTGATCATCGATGTGAAAGGTGTTCACACTCTGCCAAAAGCTCTCACCTTCAGCAAGCTCTAAAATCGAGATCTCACTTTCTGAAGCTGCTTTCTCGAGGACGATGCTCTCCCATGCCTTTGACTTGGCATCCCAGCATTCCTTCTCCGGACAGCGCATCTCGCTGCCATGTTGGATGCGGCGCTCACACAGGTCGCAAGTCGGGCTAAGATACTCATCTTCGTTGCCGAAAACCACACCCAAAGGGAAGACGGCATCAGTAACTTTCTCTGTGTATTGGCGCACATACCAGTTGGCCTCATTGCGGATCTGGTCCGAGGTCAATTCGCCCTCCTTGGCTTTCTCGAGGTCATCGTTGGGATCGTGGCCGTTTTCTTTGGCTCGTTCGACTACGCTCTCAGGCAGCTTGGTGATGGCCAGCACGGCTTCACCCTGTCGGGCGCTGAGCGTACCGTCGTTGACCTTTTCTTTGACATCTTCAGGAAGATCCAACAAACGAAGCGTGTTGGTGACCCATTCTCGAGATTTGCCCAACTTCTCGGCGATCACTTCGTGGGACCAACCGAAATCTTCCGCCCATTTCTGCAGACCATTGGCGATCTCGATGCGGCTGAGATCGACGCGGTCCATATTCTCGCTCATGGCATATTCGGCCATCTCCTCATCGCTGAGCTCACGGATATCCACCGGCATCGATGTCATACGGTTGTACTGAAAGGCCAGCAAGCGTCGCTCGCCAACGGCCAACTCAACATTGCCATTCAGCCGGCGCCCGAGCGGATATTGGATCAGGCCTTTTTCCTTGATCTTCCTGGCCAGTTCAGCGATCTCATCCTCGTCGAACCGGATGCGCGGTTGCCAGGGATTGCGGTTGATGTTGATAATTAGAATTTCTTCGATCATGGTTCATTCCTTTCATTCCATAACTCGGCGGCTACTTTCTCTGTTTTTCCGACCGGGCCCGCGGCCGTGCACTCATTGCAGTCAACGAATGAGAATTGTGGATCGGTGGAGAATTCCAGATCGGTGGAGCCGCAAAAAGGGCAGGGTTTCAAATCGGCCAGATTAGCCGTTTCATTTTTTCGTGCAGGGATCGTAGTAATCAGGGTAGTCATTCCAGTTCTCCATTTTCTTTCTCCGGAGCAGGTCCAGGATCGAAGTCCAGTTCAACAGCCTGGAAGTGATTGCCTAAACCTGCCCTCTCGAAAAACATTTTTGGTAGATATTCCTCAGGGTTAAGTCGATATTCTTCTGGAGCTTTGCGCTCTTGCCTGATGTTCGAAGCCACCAAAGCTGCCTTGGAGTGCACCTTTTCCTGGTCGTAGGCATAAGCGATCCAACCCACCAGGTCGATCAGTCCGGGTAGGTGTTCATTCCCGTACTCTCGGCGTTGGAAATTCTTGGTGATATGGTCGGCGATATCTGGCCAGATCGATGCCCCTAACACAACGCCAGCAGCCTGGCAGATCTTCGAAGCTTGCTCATGCACTTGCTGGAGCTCAAAAGGGTAACTTTTACCCTTTTCGACTTCAGAAGGGTAATTTTTACCCCTTTCACTGGCCAGATTGGGTAATTCCTGTATGTTGTGTGGGTGTTCTAGGGGTTTCAACTGCTCACTAGAAAGCAGCATCTGGCGTCCGCCCTGGGTCAGGATCCACCCTTGTTGTTTGTGTGTGCGGGTGACCAATCCTACCTGAGCCAATGAATGTAAGCCGGCGCGTGCGGTCTTTCGAGTACATCCTACGAAATCGGCGATATCCACCTCACTTACTTGGGGTTTTTGAATGAACAACATGGCGAAGAGTACGTGCAAAGGCTTTCCAGCTCCGCTCAGCGATCGCAACAATATGGCTGGATTGTCCTGGTAGGTCATGCCTCGAATAGCCTCGGTTGCATGGGCCCCCAACGTTCTTCGGCTGAATTCTTCAGGGCGCTTTCTGTCTCGAGCAGGTCCATAGCTCGAGGGTGGATTTCTCCATCCAGGAAAGCCTGCAGTTCGCTCCAGTCTTTGGCTAACCAATACCCGCCATTGACTCCACCGGTGGAGCAGATCAGATGTCCTTGTTTGCGGAGCTCGTTGATCACCCCTCTTATCTGCCGGTCACCGGCTGTAAAGCCCAGATAGTGGACATTGGCGATCAACTCGGGACGGCCGATGGCCATCTCTCTACCCACCCTGGGTTGCAGAACCCGTAATACTGCCCGGTCCAACCCAGCGGGGAGACCCTTCAAGTGGTTTTCCAGTTCGATATTCTGATTGGATTTACTCATGGCATCACCGCCATCAATTTGTAGATCCCCCTCAACGCTGAGCGTAGCTCCTCGACCTTGGTGGGGTGCAGCTTCTTCGAGAGGATCCCGTTCTCATCGATGACCTGTTCGATATCTTTGGTGGCTCTGATTAAGCTGTCGAATAGCGCCCGTTCTTCCTTCAGGGCAATGATCAAAGAAGTGTTCAAGATCAGGGACATGTTCTGTGCAATTCGCTCTATGGGGATGTAATCGATGGCCACCTGGTCATCGGGGGTCATGACCTGCCAATGAAACCCAATCTGCTGGTCTCCTGTCGAACGAAAGAATCGTTGTACCCAAAATCGATTTGCGCTCATTTTTCGAATCCTTTTGGTCTTTCACCTGCAATCGTTTCCCTGGGGTAGGCATGGATTCCTTCACGAAGAATTTGAACGATGTCTAGAACCTTTTCCCCCCGCTGTACGACAGCCCTCTGGCGTAGCGCAAATTCCTCGAGCTCGAGAGAGTCATCTTCTAACCTTTTGAGTAAATCCAATATCACAGCTGTGGCATCTTCAATCCCTTCTACGTCGTTGTGGGTGCGTTTTTTCCCTCGGACAATCTCTTTCAACTCTGCCATTTCTCGCTGGAATCCCAAAAAAATGTGTATGAGTAAACCGGCAGCTACTCCAATCAACAATATGACGATGATATTGAAAATCATGGGATTGCCCCATTCAGAGCTAACAGGGCAATTACTCCCAAAGTAATGATTACTAATGCAAGGAGAATGAGCTTTTCAAACATTTTTGTCTCCAATCCAAGTACAAAAATCAATTGATCTGCTACGATGAAAGTAGCACTTTAAAACGAAGAACTCACAACCGGAAGCTTCATCTGACCGGGGAAACGGGCATAGCGATCACCCGGCTCGATCCAGCCCAAGCCCAGGAATTGTAAGAATTGGACTTCCTCGGGCATTTCGATCAACTCATTGCCTTGCCGAACCGCCCCTCCTCGAACCCGGTAATCCGAAGGCAGGGCGCCGCCCCGATCACGGCGGGTCACGATCCACTTACTGAAGTCTGCCGGACCTGTGTTGATTGCCAGGATCACGCCCCATTGCGCCGGAGGGGAGACGATATGCAGGTCCAGGTTGATTCCCTGGGGAAGGCGGATTTGTTTCCTCCGGGGACCATTTTTGATCACCTGCCCCAATAGCGGCCAATGGAATGCTTCTAGGATGGAATGACTCTGGGGAGCGATGGAAAACATGCTCTGCTGCAGGTACGTCTTCGGCTTGACCACCAGTGTGATGGCATCGACGGATTGGCTCCCGCGCCGAAGATCGCCGGCGATTTCGATCTTGTTGCAATAGGTGAAGAGAGTGGTCATAATATCGGCTGCGATGCCTCGTGCAATGAGTTGGTCAATTTTCTTTTTCTGTTTCATCTGGCACACTCACGATCTGGGCCTTTACTGATCAATTCGGCTCTGGTACTTCAGTTTCCATCAAGGCCTCGCAGACCAATCCGGAGAGATCGCTGCCGTAAGCTTTGACAATCCGTCCCAAGGTTTCGACAACGATTGGGCGGTTCCCACGTAGGAGATTCCAGGCATAGGAATAGGTGTAGCCCATGTCCTCGGCAAATTGGGTGATGGAGATATCCTGCTCTTCGAGCCACTCGCTGAGCAGATTTTTTGCGGCCTGCTGACTGTGTTGGGTTTCTTGCGATTGGTCCATATACGACCCTTTCACTAAATCTCATCGTCAAAAGAAAATGACTCAATGGGTACAATAGAAATTTTTGGCGTATGCTCATCGCAGATCGCATGATTAACAGATAACCAGCGCCAATTGATCCAACCCTCTTTTTCTCCATCAGCCACAATCACTCCGACAACTTGTGTTGCCGGCCGGCCGCAGATCTCACAATTTTTTTCGTTGTTACTCATCACTCATTTGCCTTGGATGTTTGCACGCGAACAAAAGTTCTTTGATTTTTCTTCGCCGAGCCATCACCCCATTGCTGAGTAAAGCAATGCACTCCCGCAGTCGAGGAGACGAAGATCTCCGAGAGGGGTCGGGAGCTTCTAGGCGATGGCCCGGCTTCCTAAGGAGGAGAAGAAGAAATGCCCCTGGTAGGGGATTGACTATTGGTGTCTACAATGACACAAACAGTTTCATGGGCGAAATTACTATATCTACAGATATATTTATCTGTCAATAGTGAAAGATATAGTTTCACCAATGAAATTTCATCGATGATATAAATTGTTTCAATGGATATGATTAAATTTGCCGATTGGCTCCAAGAGACACTTGATGAGAGGGGCTTATCTCGTGCTGATTTATCTAGGTTAAGTGGGATTTCGCCTTCCCAAATTTCGAAGATTTTAAATCTACAAAGTGCACCTGGCAAAACAGCACTACAGTCTATAGCATTGGCGTTGAAGGTGCCCCAAGAAACGTTATATAGAAAAGCTGGGTTGATTGATGAAAAGGGTGAATTTGATGAAACGCTGGCGGAAGCCAATCATTTATTAAGCGAATTGCCCGATGATATCCAACAAGAGGCCCTGGCGCTTATCCGTACAATGCACGACCGCCATGCAACTAAACAATCTCAGGATCCCCAAACATCATTGGCAGAGTCTGACGCCTAATCAGCGTCGGTATGTTATTTGGTATCTGAAAATTCGAATAGCTAAGTTTCGTCTAACCCTAAGGCCCCCAGTGGCATTCGCCTTGCGCAGCGCCATCATCGCCTTCATTCTGCTCATCATTATGCCGGCGCATCCCATCGCCATCATCACCGCCTTCGGAGGGGGAGTGTCCATCGCTTTTATTTTGGGTTAGGGGATATAAATTAGTATTGGGAGGGGACTATGTCAAAAATTCAAATAACCACTCCAGGAATAAAAAAAGCTCTAAGCAAGTATAAGTATCCTAGAGCAATTGCGCAGTATGTATGGAATGGTTTTGACGCGCAAGCATCTTCAGTTGAAATTGTGGTTAACGCAAATGAAATGGGTTTTATTGAAGAGTTTTCCGTTACAGATAATGGGTACGGAATACCGTTCGAAGAACTAGAGGCTAAATTTAAGCCCTTCTTTGAATCTGAGAAGGAAATTGATCCGGATGTTCAAAGAGAAAACTCGGCCATACATGGGAAAAATGGTGTTGGGCGACTGACATTTTTTCAGTTCGCAATTCATGCCAAATGGGAAACTGTATACGAGCGTGATGGAAATCGATTTGAATATTCCATTGATGTTTTTTCAGATGATTTGGAAACCTATATCCCTTCTGAAGTAAGACCATCAGATGAACCAATTGGAACTTCTGTAATGTTTTCCGGCATAAGCGAATTGACAGCTCATAATTTTGATACAGATATTGCTGAATTTCTCATGATCTCATTTGGTTGGTTCCTGGAGCTCAATAAAGATAAGTACTATTCGCTAATGATAAATGGTGAGTTATTAGATTACTCTTTTCTCATGGGTGATGCTGAAGAATTTGGTATAGATGTTGAAGGGCAGTCTTTCTTGATTAGATATATTCGTTGGAAAGAGTTTCTCAGCGAATATTCAAGATATTATTTTCTGGATTCAAAAGGAGAAGAAGTATTTAAAAAGACCACAACCTTAAACAATAAAGGGGACTCATATTATCATAGCGTTTATATTCACAGTGATTTTTTCGACATGTTCAAAGGATCAGTAATTCGAGAAAATGTCGATGAGCATCAATTACAGATGTTTTCAACCGATCAGGGAGAAGAAATATTCAAACAGCTTTTAGAATTCGTTGACAAATTTCTACGAGATAAGCGTCGACCATTTTTAAAATTATATACCGACAAACTCGTAAATGATTTTGTGGAAGAGAAAGCTTTTCCAGAATATACTGACAATGAGTGGGATCAATATAGGCGAGAAGAGTTAGAAAATGTAGTACGTGAGCTATACCAGGTTGAACCTAGAATCTTTGTAAAATTAAATGCCGAACAAAAAAGAACTTTTGTCCATCTATTAGATTTGGTAATGGACGCTGGGGAAAGAGACAGATTGTTATCAATTATTGATGAAATTGTGAATCTTGACCCAGATGAAAGAGAACAACTTGAAGAGATTCTCATTTCAGCCAGTCTGTCCAACATTGTAAAAACGATCAAACTTATTGAAGATAGATATCGTGCAGTTGATGAACTCAAAAACCTTGTTTTTTCTCCAGAATATGGAGCTAACGAACCTGATCATATACAGAAATTTATCGAAAACCATTATTGGATTTTTGGAGAGCAATATCACTTGGTTACTGCAGCAGAGCCGAAATTTGAAGAAGCTCTTCGAAGATATTTATATCTATTGAGAGGGGAGAAAGAAGATGTAGAAATTGATCATCCTGACAAGAAAAAGGAAATGGATATTTTTATGGTCCGACAAGATATCCAAAATGACATTATTAATAATGTTGTAGTCGAACTGAAACATCCACGAATAGGATTGGGCTCGAAGGAGCTTGGACAAGTCAAACAATATATGGCGGTAATCTTAAAACAACCTGAATTTAATGCTAGTAATATGCACTGGGAGTTTGTTCTAGTGGGCAATAAATTCGATTCATCAGGATATATCGAGGGAGAAATAGAAAACTCTAAAAATCATGGGGAACGTTCATTAGCATTTAAGCGAGAAAAATATAAAATCTATGTCCGAACATGGAGTGAAATATTTGTAGAATTTGAAACTCGTCATAAATTCTTGAATGAAAAGCTTCAATTGGAGCGACATGAATTGATTTCTGAATACCAGAGCGCGGACGAAATCATTCAAAACGTTGACACCAACGTAGCAATTCAACCTCCGGAGGTTGCTGTTCCAGATTAGGGTTGTAATATCCGCTGGCATGGGTGGGCTTGAATATCCATTGGAATGTAAGATGAATGAGCGATAATTTTGTTTCCCTCGCTAGCGAAGCTAGGTATCAAAGTCGCCGGGACTCCTAAAGCCAACGTTGAGTGGATTGCGCTTGTATGTTGGATAATCTAATTCAACGAACAAGGATACTATTATGAAAAAAGAGTGGCGAAATTGGGGTGACAATCCAATAATTGTTTTTCTCGGATTGATCGTTGCGGTAATTTCCCTTGTCGTTTTTGTTACTGGCAAGCCAGACCTGCCATCTATTCTGAATAATAGGTTTGATACGATCGATACAGTTTCGCCTGGAGGAAAGGTGTCCGCGACTGTTCTACCAGAAGCCAGTGATACGCCGAAACCGTTTGAATTTCCAACAAATGCAAGCACAGCAGTACTGAGCTCAATGCCAGAAATTTATGATGATTTTAATGAAATAATTGAGGATGGTGGAATAAATTACTCTCTTTGGGCAGTTGACAATGATTATGGAGAATCCTGTCTATTTTCACAAGATCATGGGTATCTGGAAATTACTCATTTACCTTCAGTTGCAATGACAGGATGTTTTCTCAGAAAATCCTATCGCAATCTAAGTGGTAATGAATTGAATATGCTTGAGATGAAAGCCAAAGTGATTAACAATTATCGAGGTGATTGTTGCAATTCAATTTCTTTGGTTTTATCTTCAGAAGGATTTTCTAGTGAAGGTGGATTTATAGAATGTGGATTGCATCCTGGTCCCGGAAACAATGTTTCGGTGTTTAAAATTGTTCATCACGCGGGAGATGTTGAAGAATTTCGAAGTACAAGAGTAACCACGTTTGATGATTGGCACACTCTCCGCTTAGAAGTAGATCAAAGGAGTTTTGAAATTTCATGTTACCTTGATAGTGCTTTGGTTGGGGCTTATATCCCAAATGGTGAAGCTAAGTTAAGAAAGGCTAGTTTCAGTCAGTATCTTCAAGCTGGATGGGCTTCAAATTCTACAGTTACATTTCAAATAGATGATGTAACAATTCATCCATAGAAAAATGATGAATGTAGCGCCACACAACCTCGCTTACAGGCGACCCAACTTGCAGCCGGAGGGTAAGCGCCGCGAATAATAAGAATAATGGGTTAGGAAAATATCGTCGAAAAGGTAAGACGCCACGTTGCGAGGTAAAGATGAGTTCCAAGGTTTTAGGCGGGCGATGTTCGGGGTCAGAGCCGCCAGGCACCTAAAGCATTCGTTGTACGGCCATGAAAATTTTTCGAAAATATAGGAGGAAATCATGCAAGTTAAAAACATCATTTTTCACAAGATCATTTCGGAACAGTATGAATCTCAGGTAAATATTATAAAAAGGGAGAGTGTAGTTACACCTGATCAAAATGCACATGATTTATTAGCTGCGTTATTAAAAAGTTATCAAAAAGATAGCCATTTGGCGTATGCTGGTTTTGATGAAACCGAATGGTTTCCAAATCAACTTCGAGAACTAATTGATGGAGCGATACCATTCTACGAATTTTCTATTCAAAGTGCTGAAAAGATAAAACAACATATGATGAGGGTGGCTACAGCGACTGGAGGGTTTTTAACTTTCATTAAATATCATGAAAATTCAGATAAGTTTTTTATGGTGATTTTGATAAAAAATCGGAAGGGTATTGGAATTACGAATAATTTGCAGTTGGAAACGGTTCAGAGTTTAGAACTTGATAAATTGCATTTCGCGGCTAAAATCGACATAAATAGATGGAATTCTACTGACGAACAAGAAAAACGAAATCATGTTTCGTTTTTGAAGGGTAGAACCAGAAAGGACGAAGTAGTAAATTACTTTAAGGCCTTCCTTGGAATTGATGAAGACATATATATTGATCCGACGAGGCACACAGATGATTTGGTAAATTCAGTTATCAACTACGTTATAGAATCGGTACCTCAAGATCAAAAAAATACATCAATTGACCGAGTTCACGCTTATGCAATGGATTGCAAAGATTCTAATATAGAAGTTACTCTCAAAAATGTTGCGAGTTTAGTATCACCTTCTGACCCTGAACAGTTTTTTCAACACGTTGTAGATGAAAAAAAGGAAATCCCGCCGTCATTTACACCTACTGAAAGGGAATTGAAAAATCTTGTTAAGTTTAGGATTAAAGGAAGCAACTATTACCTATCATTTAATCAGGAAGCAATAAATAAACAAGAAATTGAGTTATTTAATGATAAGGACCTCATAATAAGAAATATTCCAAAATCAATTGTTGATAGATTGTGATGGTGATAAAAATGAATCAAAGAGAGTATTCTCAAAAAATTTTTGAATTTGCTGAAAAAAATGGGCTTGAATGGATCAATGAAAAAATCGAATCGAAAGTTACTCTTGCTAAATTTCATATTGATTTTGCAGAGCAAATGTATGAGTATGAAAAAAGTGAATTTAAAATAAAGAAAGGTGGTAGGTATATAGGGAAACATGAATTGGAAATTGGAGATCAAGTGACATTTGAAATATCACCGCCAAGATCTAGAAATAATGTGTTTTACGCAAAAAATTTAAAGGATTTATTGAAGTATAAATTTAGTATTATTAATAAGCCTAGTGATATTGTTATTCATGATCAAAAGTTTTTTAGTTGGGATATTACCGAAAAAGGCACATCCAATATTCCTGTTAATATTTTGGCTTATTATAGAGTGTGTAACTTTGTTGAAAGTCTAATCGATGATGGAATATTTAAGAATACTTACAATGATGAGATGCTATTATTCTCTGGGGATGGGATGATTGATCTTACAGCACGAATTAATGCAACTGCTCTGAGGCATGAAGCCAATAAAAAAATTGAAGCAATAGACAGAATAATGGAGATAATTGAAACAGATATATATAAGGATGACAAAAAACGGATATTGAAAGCTGTATTTTTTAGTTATTTAAAACCTAGAAAGAAATATTTGCGATTTTGGGGATTGTTAGATGCGATAGAAGAAATCTCAAAAACATTTTCTAACAACTATGAACTATTTGTATCCGAATTCTCTTTTGATTCAGAGCAAGAAAATTTAATGATGCAACGGCGAGATTACTGCAATAGGCTAAGTTCGATTTTGTCCGGCATCCAGTCAAAAATATTGGCTATTCCATTATCTTTAATTCTTGCATTTGGGCAAATGAAAACCGACTCAACAGATAATCCTTTGTTTGTGAATAGCGGTGTGTTAATCGCTGCTCTAGTTTTTTCAACTTTGATGTGGATACTTCTATTAAGCCAAGAGCAAGTCTTAATTGCACTACATGAAGAGATAACTAGCAAAGCAAACAGATTTAAAAGGGAAATCCCCAAATTATTTCCATTAGTAGAAAACACTTTTGCAGTTTTGGAAAAACAATATAACTCGACGAAAAATATGGTCATTTTTTTGAAAGCATTAATTATTATTGGTTTTGGAGCTACAATAGTTTCGTATGCATATTTAACTCCGAATATTAATGAAATTATTAATTTCCCCAATTAAGTGGATAAAAGGGTTTTTGCAGCCCAACCCCGCTTGCAGGCGACCCGGCTTGCAGCCGGAGGGTATTCCCCGACACTCCTGTGTCGGGACGGGCGATGGTCGCAGGGGATCGCTCCATCTACCAGGCGGCGTAAATTTCGAGAATAGTTTCGATATTATTAGTGCGCTGGCTTGGTTGCGAATGCGGAGAACTAATATAGAAGCGTAGGGATTTAGCGAGCTTGAAATGAGAATGGAAAAAGGATCAACGGTGCTTGGAAAATTGAGTAAATAGCAACCTATGTTATTCAATGCGAATATCTGGAAGTGTAATTGAATCAAAAAATGGATAAATTGGCGTAGGAAAACAAGATTTTATGTCACGAGTTTTCATAAGCTATTGTCATAGCGATCATAATTATGCTAATAAATTTGCAGCGGCATTGCATCATAAAGGATTCCCTGTTTGGCTTGATTTGTCGATTAATACTGGCGATAGATGGTTTGAGACGATTGTTGATGAGATTCGTAAATGTTCAGTATTCATTGTTGTGATGTCTCCAGAAGCAGAGGAATCAGAATGGGTTGAAAAAGAAATTCTAATTGCACAAAAATACTGTAAACCAATTCTTCCTCTCTTGGTTAGAGGGGAGGTATTCGAAATATTGATCGCAACTCAATATCAGGATGTTAGAAATGGTGAGTTGCCTCCCCCAAAATTCTATGAGGTGCTTTCTCGATTAATCGCAACAGAAACTAGTTCAAAATCTAAAGGGGATATTGATCAACCGGTAGCCAATAAAAGCTCGATTGAATCTCGAAATAATAAAGTACTTGCTGAACAATTGATAACCTTCCTTGAAAATCGGCGTGTATTGTTTAATCCTAGGAGTCATAAATGCCCGATTGGTGCCGTAAAATCTGTTCAGCAAATAAGGGTGGCAGTTCAAGATGTACTAGAAAAAACTTCAAGAAACTCGAAAATTTTTAATATTCTTAGTGATATGCATGGAGCTACATTGGATTTCCTTGAATATGCTTGCGGTGAATGCAAAGCCCCAGTTAATTGCGGGAATTGTATGGTGTATGAGGATGGCTGTGTTAATGGGCTTACTGAGTTTCGTAAGCGTATGGGTAAAAGTGTCAATAAATTAGTCGTAGAATATGAACTGTATGTAAGAAAAAGATTAGGAACGATTCTCCCCTAAAAAAATTGATAGTAGAGGTCAGAGATGGATTTATATTTTGATCAACAGAGTATATGGGCATTCGCAGCAGAAATTGATGAACTCATATATGAATTAGACAGATTAAAACTGAATATTGTATTGCATGAACTTAAAGTTGAAACTAATTACATTGAAAGATGTATTGATGCATTACAGAAAAATAAGGAATATATCTTACCCAGTGGTTTATATATAAATGACACGGATTCGAAACTATTCTTGGGTCAACTCAGAATTGGTGTCATATTGATCAGAAAAATTATTATGTCTTTACCGAAAAAACGAACGGACAAAGAAAGTCCGAATTGACCCTCCTC
>CAYTKR010000049.1:0-34472 GCA_964438295.1 uncultured Anaerolineales bacterium | reverse complement strand
TGCGCTCAAAAGAATAAACTCTAGCCCTGGCGAATGAGATCGTGGTTTATTCCAAAAGCCTCTGCGTGTTTTGGGGCTCAAATGGTATGTATCTCATCCGTTTACCAGCGACCGGATGATATCAGACGACCACAAATCTGCTGGGATGAGATCACAACTCCTTGAGATCTCATCCCAGAGGTGAGATCCCCATGGAGAAGGGTAAGCTCAAGCGAGAAGGCTGTGAGTACAAGCGCAACAAAAAATGTGCACACTTTCTCGTAGTGGAATCTCTGGCTGGCTTCTGACCTGCCCCCAGAATATGTACCAGTCATAATGTTAGTCCAGCAGGTTGAAATTGTGAAGGTTGGACCAGGAATGTAGCTGGTACAGGGGGTCGGTAACCCAAGGAACTATGGGGTCTAATGGTGTTGTACTCCTTCCGCCACATCTCGATCAATATTTGAGCTTCTTTCAAAGAATAGAAGATCTCTCCATTCAACAACTCATCTCTCATCTTTCCATTGAAGGATTCAATATATCCGTTTTCCCAAGGACTGCCTGGTTCAATGAATAGGGGCTTGACATCCAGCCTTGCCAACCATCGACGCACTTTCTTGGCTGTGAATTCAGAGCCATTATCAGAACGAATGTGAACAGGCACACCTCGATGAATGAATAGATCAGCCAACACTGTCAAAACATCTCGATGGGTCAGCCTTCTGGCAACACGTGTCGCCAGACATTCTCGGGTGTACTCATCAAGTACATTCAATATCCGAAAAGGGACTCCATTGTGCGTGTACGCCTGCATGAAATCGTAGCTCCAGACATGCTTTGGGAACAATGGCCGCAGCCTGATTACTGAACCATCTTTCAGCCACAAACGGCTTCTTTTGGATCAGTTTTTGGGGGGCAGGTCAGTTTTAATAGAAAGAGGACGAATAGCTTTCAATAAAGAAATTCCAGCATTCCTTGATGATATTGAGTTCATAATTATCATTCCAACAAATATATTGACGTGACATTTTCCTCATACGCGTCGTTCGGAACAGGCAACCGTAGGGGCACTCGCCATCTCGCAAACGTGCTAGAATCTGCGCATGTTGAGAAACGCTCGCATCAGATATCGAACCATAACTCAGATCAGCTTGTTATTCCTTTGGCTGTTATCAGCGCCGGTGTACCAGGCGAAAGATAAAGCCCAATCTGGCGCAGTATCCCCGAGCGAACTGATCCTGGCGATGAACACCTTGCGGGTTTCCCGGGGATTGCCCGCTTTGATCATAGACCCGATAGTTAATGCTGTGGCACAGTCCACGGCCGAGATCATGGCAGCGAACAGCATGTCTTGGCACATTGGTGATGTGCGCGGTCGCATTGCTGCAGCAGGGTATGGGGGTGGGGGTACGGTATGGGCAACCGAGAATTTCGCCGTCGGCAATATGGGCATAGATCAAATCATGCAGGCTTGGGCTGACCCCGACCATATGCGTCCAGCTGTCAACCCCGCCTACTGCCATGTTGGTGCAGGTGTAGCACAAGCTCCGGATGGCCGTTATTACTACATCTTGCAGGCCGCGTACACTTCCGAGCATGCTTGCGGTGAATATGTCTCTGGTGTTGAAGAATCAGGCAGCGGAACAAGTTCTAACCCCCCGATTTCTCAGATAATCATCCCAGTTAAGATCGCCACGCCTGATGAAGAGGGCAGAATTCATCACGTCGTCCAATCTGGCCAGTCATTTTGGTCGATTGCCATCGCCTATCAAATCACCATCAACGATCTTGAGGTGTGGAATAACCTCTCTAGAGAAAATGGTTTATTCATCGGTCAGAAGTTGTTCATCCCTTCCATCTCAACGGAGGGCTATGCTACCCCCACACCGGTGGGGATGGTCCAGTTGGCAACCCCAGATGCGGAGGGCAAAATCGTTCACGAGGTACAGCCTTACCAGGTGTTAATTCGAATTGCCAATGCGTATCAGACCCAATTGGAGACGATCCTGGCCTTGAATGGATTGCAAGCGGATTGGCCCTTGCAAATTGGCCAGAAATTATTGATCGATCCTGGAAACGTAACCCTCACCCCATCCCCACCACCGCTCTCTGCCATTGAAAAACTCACACCAGCCAGCGATGGATATTACTACCACTCGGTCCAGAGTGGTGAATCCCTCACTTGGATCGCGGATCAGTATGATATCCACCTGGCAGATTTGCTGGCCTGGAATGGATTGACCGCAGATGCCATCATCCGCCCCGGTCAGCAATTGCTCTTGCTGGTCACGCCGCCAGCAACGCTCACTCCGAGCCCAGTTCCTCCCAGCGTCACCCCATCGATCACCCAAACCCCGACTCAGGTGTTGGCAACCCAATCACCAAGTGTAACGACTACCGCCAATTCAGAGACCCAGAAGGATTCTTCGATGGGTGTGCTAACACTTGTCGCGATTATTGTTATTGCCTTAATTGGAGTGGCTGGATTTTTCGTCCTCCGAAAAACCCAGTCGATGAAT
Source organism: uncultured Anaerolineales bacterium (assembly GCA_964438295.1). Taxonomy (GTDB): domain Bacteria; phylum Chloroflexota; class Anaerolineae; order Anaerolineales; family UBA11858; genus NIOZ-UU35. Next base: position 31,974 of record CAYTKR010000049.1, on the reverse strand, counting down.
GATGAACACCGCAATCGCGAATAACAGAACGGCAATTCCTTGATGTAGCAATGCCAGCGATATCTGAACATTAATCAAAACGACCAGAATCCCAAGCGTGATCTGGATACACCCTAAAATCAAAACTGCTAAGATTCCATTAGTGATATCCTGACTGTACCCTCGTCTGCGTGCTGCAATATATATTCCCACGATGGCAAGTAACGCCACAAATGCAAACCAACGATGTATATAAACAACGGTTTGGGGAGATGTCAGTATACTAATTAATTTATCAAACAAGCCAGGGGGCATTAATTTGCCAAACATCAGCGGCCAAGTATTAGAGAGATAGCCACCCTTCAACCCCGCGGTAAACCCTCCGTATGTGATCTGGACCAGCAAGACTCCCATCCCGAATGACGACCAACGCGCGAGTGGTGACCACTTTGCTTTTCGTCCACGCGTTGGGAATCCATACCGATGCCCCAACCCCACCCACAAGCTACTTGCTAACAGAGACAACGCCAGCAGCAAATGCGCCGTCAATCGGAAGTGACTGACAGAGGGGCGATCAACCAATCCGCTGGCCACCATCAACCAGCCCATAACAGCCTGTCCGATGAATAACAAGCCCATGACAACATAGATCCCAAACTCTTTGCGTGGGATGGCCCCTTTGAAAAAGAAGTAGAAAACCGGAATAGCGTAAGCCAAACCAGCCAGCCGGGCGATCAGGCGGTGGAACCATTCGATGAAAAATATGCGCTTGAACCCATCCAGTGAGATGGTGTAATTGATCTTCTGGAATTCTGGGGAATCCTGGTATTTGGCAAACTCCTCTTCCCAGGCCTGCTCCCCCATAGGAGGCAGTACGCCAGTGATGGGGTCCCATTCGACGATAGATAACCCCGAGCGCGTCAGGCGCACATAGCCACCAAACACGATCAGAAATCCAACAATGAAGGCGAAGATGAACAACCAGATCATCACCGCACGATTTTGAGTTTTAGGCATCTGGAATTGTCTCCCTTTCCAACAGTATGTTACTGTTGTAAAAACGCTTTTATTCTATCACTGGGGGTGGCAATTTCAAGTTTGAGAAAATGAAATTCGCCCTTCCCAGTTCCTCGAGAACCGATAGCGTAATGTGGGCTCTCTAGGAATTGATGGGGTGATCGCCCAGATTTTGGGGTGCTACCCAAAAATCTGGATAGTCCCACGGCGTTTCCCAGAGGCCGCACTGTGGATTGTTCGATTTTTTGTAAATCGTGATATATTTTGCATGTGCGATATGTCAACTGGTTGGTATGACAAGAGAAGGAGAAGAGGAAATGGGCACGATACGTAGATTCACTTCTCACCAAATCGGAGCGCTGATCACCTTGCTGGCTTTAGCATTATGGGGGGTGTGGGTTTCGTGGCTGCCCCTGGTCAGGCCAATGGGCATCACCTTCACAGAGATTCTTTTCTTGAGCGCGCTGGTTCCTATCTACGTGATCTTGCTGCCATTTTACGGGTTGCGTGTACGTTGGAGCTATCTTAGCGGAATCCTGGTCATGTTGGGATTATTGGGGGGCTACATAAAGTCTTTGCTTGATCATACGTTCTTTTTCTCACCTACTCTATACAATTTCACCACGCTGGGAGTTTTGCTCCTGGCTTTAAGTTGCATCTATTTAAGCGTGCGGTCATATTATGAACGGCCACCTGTGAGAATGCGAAAAAGCGCGCTTGGTATTGGATGTCTACTGGCTGTATCGATAGCTGCGGTTTGGTGGGTTTCAAATAACCAAATGACCGTTGAGAACTACGTTCTCAGGCGCGTAATCCAGGGCGTACAAGCCCGGACTGGTAATATCGGAGAGCGAGATCAAAAGGTCGAAGCTCTGATGGCTGAAGGAGATATCCCTTCTATGGCGGGTGCTATCGTGGTTGGTGATGAAATTCTTTGGCTTCAGGGGTATGGAGAGGCCAATGCCTTGGATACTATGTACGATATCGGATCGATAACTAAGCCCATTATCGCCACGGCTGTTTTTCAACTCCACGAACGCGAGCAAATAGATTTGGATGACGATATCTACAAGTATTTGCCTTTTTCAATTCGCCACCCAGACTATCCGAATGTGCCTATCACCATCCGCATGTTGTTGGCGAACCAATCTTGCCTGGCGCATAATACCAATCACTATTACGCCTTTTCAATGGGTTCAGAATTACGCCAATGGGGTGTTGAAAATCGGGGCTGGGAAAATCCTGAAGGGATCGAATCGCTATCATACCCTAAATTCATCGCTGAATACCTGAATCCTGGAGGAAAATATTTTCAACCAGAGAATTGGGCTCGTTGCCAACCTGGGACTAAGTATGTCTATTCCACACCGGGTTTCGACGTATTGGGTTACCTGGTTGAGCAAGTGAGCGGCCAACCAATTGATGAATATCTCTATATGAATGTTTTTGCTCCTTTGGAAATGACCCACACAACTGCCACCCCTTTGGATACACCAGAGAATATGGCGACCCCTTTTGAACGCTGGTATGGGGTGCTGGCAAAAACCAATCTCGAACTCCCACTCTCCCAGCGGCGCATAATCGGTGGGGGCGGATTGTATGCAACCGCAGGTGACTTGGCAAACTTCCTGCTCGCGCATATGAACCAGGGCAAATTTGGTGATTACCAAATGCTTCAACCCGAAACTGTGGCGTTGATGCACCAAGTGAGCAGCGAGACCTATGATGATTTTGCACAGATTGGATATGGGTATGGTTGGAGCGTCTACCAAAAAGAACCCCGGCAAATGTGGGATATCACCTTCCAGCCACGCGGCTATCAGGGACATGGGGGGCGCACCTGGGGCTATAGCAGCGCCATGTACATGGTGGAAGAAGACGAAGGTGCTTATGGCTATATTCTCTTAATGAACCATAGCATGGTCGATTCAATGGATATACCGATGTTTTTCTCGGTCCAATACAATATACAGGATTTGATACTGAATGAGGCATATCGGATTTACAAAGGCTCGTTCCCTTAGGGCGCCCTACGAATTCTGGGATCACATTCGCGCGCTAAAAAAAGCTGAATTGTGCGGTGTATCTTTGAGAGCCCATAGCATCAAGACAGTTATTGTGAGCAGTATATAGTGAAGCTGAAAGGTACGAATACCGAAATTATTGAGGAGAACATCAATGCTAGGTCTAGATAAATCAGACAGCTTGTTTGTGATTTGGGCTTTCTTAATGCAAGTATGCCTGATCGTGCTCTTTGCGATCCGTAAATCGAATTTGGATCTAATCTTGAAGCATGGCTGGATATTCTATCTTTTAAGTATCCCAGCCATGATTGTCAGTGTGATCATGCTGCGCAACGGCAAAACATGGTCTTTCTGGGTTGGGGGCATTCTTTTCCTTGTTTGGGCTGTTTTTGGCTATCTCGTTGAGTATCGTTTGGGCATCAAGTGGCGCAACCCAGTGGTATGGTCGATCCTCATCCCCTATGTATTACTCTATTTAGGCACGATTATGTTCTACTGGTTCCCCCTAGGTATTTTGGGCCGACCGCTGTGGTATATCTATGGTGCCCTTTTTGCGCTGGGCACCTACTTGAACATTACCTCCCACTAATGTTGGTTCCTAAAGAAATCATCAGGTGTCAGAGTCAGTGAGTTTCGGTCACTTTTCGCAATCCCCTGGGAGATTCCGTGTCCCAGCCTTTTGCACGAGTGAGGTGGTAGCAAAATAGTTGGGCCGGCACGATATTGACCAGGGGGCTGACCCATTCTGGCATCCCAACGGGTAAGCGCAAGGGGATGTCTGCCAAAGCGAGGGCTTTGTCATCATTGGAGAGCACTAGCAATTCAGCCCGGTATTCATCTTGCAAGCGACGCAAGAGCGCTAGCATATCATCGAAAACCGCCCCTTGCGGTGCCACAGCCATCACAGGAAATCCTCTCTCAACTATGGCAATAGGGCCATGTCGAAAATCGGACGGCGAATAGGGTCCCGCAACTACATAGCATAACTCTTTCAATTTCAAAGACCACTCAAATGCCGTTGCATAATTAAAACCGCGCCCCAAAATAACACACTGATTCATATAGCGGTAGCGCTCCGCTACACGTTCGATCTGCTGCGTCAATATCAGCATTTTCTCTACGTATTCTGGAACATGGGATAACGCCTCGAGCATTTCGTGATCATCCCTGAATGCAGCCGAGAGCATGCTGATTGCCATCAATTGAGCTGTATAGCTTTTCGTCGCGGCGACGGCTTTCTCTTCTCCTGCACAAATGTCAAGCACAAAATCCGATGAATGTGCCAGGGGAGATTCGGATGCATTTGTGATTGCCAGTGTGAGTGCCCCCTGTCGATTCCCCTCAGCGATAACACTGACAATATCTGGCGATTGTCCTGATTGAGAAATGCCAACAACAACTGCATTCTCCAAGTTGGGGGGCTGACCATACTTGCTGAAGAGAGATGGAGCAGCTAGAGCCACTGGCAATCGATTGAACATCCCCCAGAGGTATTTCGCATATAAGCCTGCATGATCCGAGGTCCCTCTCGCTGTCAAGAACAAGTATTTTGGATTTGCCTGTCTGACAGCCTGAGCAATTTGTCTGACTACACTTATCTGCCCGGTAAGAAGATTGCCCAACACAGTCGGTTGTTCGAATATCTCCTCGTAAAGGCTCATGACACTCTCCAGTCTACAGGGTCAAAAACAAATACCGCCTTTAAATTATAATCTGGCGGTATTGTTTGTTTGATTCTCATGAAAGCGCCTACTTCAAAAATCCGGATACTTCACCGGCAAGTAGCGCTGCTATTGATTGTATCGATTCAAAAGATCAGCCTTAAACTTCTGGTAGTTCTCATAGACTCTGTCGGTATTGTCTGCTGGTACACCGGCTACGTTGGGAGAAACGAATACCCGATCGGGGGTTTTGCCCATCAGCGCTAACTGAGAAGCCGTTTCAGCGACCAGGGATATGGCGATCGAAACTGCGGTGACCGTTGAGCTGGCTGCCACATTGCCTGTAACTCCTTCGATACCTACCAGAGCATCTTCAGGTGGCGATGAGTTATCAATAACAATGTCCGCGGCGCTCTGCAGTGAATTACCAGAGGAGTGCTTGGATTTGTTGAGCTGCGCGTTTTCAACACAGGTTACCGCCACAACCGTCAAGCCCTGCTCTTTTGCAAGCAGCGCCATTTCGATGGGTGCAGCGTTCAAACCACCGTGGGAGAAAACCAGCATCGAATCAACCGGATCGAGCTTATGAGAGGCAAGGATTTGCGCCGCGTATCCTTCCTGGCGCTCCAGCCAAAGCAGCTCGCGGGCACCACCCGGGCCAGTAACATTGCTCCACATCAGGCGTGGATCGAATATGGGGTGGAAACCTACAAACCCTCCATAACGCGGGAACATATCCTGTACAGGCAAAACGGAGTGACCAGAACCAAACATGTGAACTGCGCCGCCTGCCGCAATCGAACTTGCAAAGGCGAACCCCGCAGCTTCGATGGCTTCCATTTGCGTTGCCTGAATTTTATCAATTAATTTCCCGATTTCTTTTAGATATACCTTCGCTGACATCTTCTATGTACTCCTAAGTTTTTGATCAAACTACAGAAATGCTGTTATGTAGTTTGAGAATTTTGATTGCGAGAATCTCCATGATATTCCGTATTGATCAGCCTTTTAATGCCCCCGAAGTCAGACCGGCAACGATAAAGCGCTGAAGTAAAAAGGCCAGGATCATTGGGGGGATACTGCCCACAACACCTCCGGTAGCCATTAGACCAAAATCGACCCCAAATTGGGAGCTGAACTCCGTCACGATGACGGTAATTGTTTTGGCATGACTGCCGGTGAAGATCAATGCCATGAAGAACTCATTCCACGAGGAAAGAAATGTGAACGCCGAGACGGCTACCAGACCCGGACCACACAGAGGCAAGACCACTTTGACAAGTGATTCGGCTGGCGTGCAGCCATCGATCATGGCAGCTTCTTCGAGCTCTTTCGGTATCGTCAGAAAGTAGCTGTGCATGATCCAAATCACTGTAGGGAGCATGAAACCACAATACAACAGGACCAGCCCTCCCCAGGTATCCATCAAATCTACTCTTTGCATGAGTAGGTACAAGGGGATGATTATTGTGATGATCGGAAGCATCTGCGCGCCCAGGGTCCCCGTGAGGATGAAATTTTCCCCAGGGATTTTCATTCGGGCTAGTGCATAAGCCGCCATAGTCCCTGTGACTGCACAGATGATGGTTGTTAAAGTGCTGACGACTAAACTGGAAGTCAGCGCGCTGACAAATTTTTCTGCCGCTGCGGGGAGAACCTGCCCACTTTCTGGGCCGAAAACTAAAGCCCTGTATCTGTGCAATGTGGGGTTTTCTGGGATCCAGTGCGGTGGTGTTTGCGCCAGTTCTGTTTGTGGGGATATGCTCGAGATGACCATCCAGATGAACGGAGCCACCAGTGCAAAGACAAGCATCAACACCAAAAGATAAAGGATTACTCGTCCCAGAATATGCTTGCTTCTTCTGGAAATCTGGGAGGGTTGCCTCTTTTTAGAGGAAGCTCGTTCCCGAAGGTGATTGGCGGTTAATGTTGTCATGGATTATTCGTCTTTTCGGTACAGAGCTCGCTGGTATACCAAAACCAGGGCAGCAACTACAAAGGTCATGATATAGGCAACCGCTGAACCACGTCCCAGGTTGAGCGATACAAAGGTCTTGATATAGGTGTAATATCCGATTACTGAAGTGCCCCCCGAAGGTCCGCCAGCCGTAAGGGTATAGATGAGATCAAAGCTCTTCAGAGCCCAAATCGTCCTCAGGGCAACAGCCACAAATAACGTTGGGCGGATCATGGGGATGGTGATCTTGAACAATGCTTGCACCGGATTGGCACCATCTACCCTGGCAGCTTCATAGAGATCTTCGGGGATGGTTTGTAGCGCTGAGAGAAACAGCAGCATGATAAAGGGTGTTTCTTTCCAGACATCTGCCAACACGACCATCACCAATGCTAATTCCCGGGAACCCAGCCAAATCACGTATTCATCGATGATCCCTAAGGAATAGAGAAAGCCATTTAAAGCGCCATAGCTCGGGTTGAGGATCCATTTCCACATAATGCCGTTTACCACGGAGGGGATCGCCCAAGGAAGCAAAGCCAACATGCGCACCAGGTTTTTCCCGATGAAATCCTTGTTCAGTAGCAAGGCGATCGCCAGCCCCAGGCAGATTTCCAGGGTAACGGCTGAAACGACAAACACCAGCGAAATTTTGGCACTGTCCCAAAATGTAGGGTCTCGAAATACAAACAGGTAGTTTTCCAACCCAACGAAGGGATGGCCATCCAGTGGCTTTGTCAGATCCCATTTGTGTAAGCTGATCCAAAAGGAATTAATCAGTGGGTAGATGGTTACAAAGGATATGATCAGAGCGGCGGGGGCCAGGAGCAAGACCGCTAATAACCTTTCCTGTCTTTTGCGTTGGCTGAGGCGCTTTGTGAAGATCATCGTGAGGTGGTGTTTTGATGACTGGCAGTCCTTATGGGCAACCTGGAATTACCAGGCGATAGGACTGCCAGTCACAAGTGGGTTAGTTATTGGTTCTGAATTCGCGTGGTTTCGTCGATCAACCAATCCACAGCATCTGCGGCGGTCTTATCACCGGAGATGACATCTTGAACTGCCGAGGCTGCTGAACGGCGCCATTCTTCGAACCAGGAGAACTGAGGAGGGAATTCGCCATAGGTCAGTTGAGCTGCCAGAGTCTCGAAGCCAGCCCAGGCTTCAGCGATATCTTCATCTTCATACAGAGCGAGCCGGGTGGGCAAATTAGCGCCCTCAATGGCATGATGCTTCTGAGCCTCTTCGCTGGTCAGGTACTGTAGGAATTGAATCGCTTCGTCCTTGTGCTCAGAAGAATTCAAGACTCCCAGCCCACCGGCGTACAGATACCCCGCACTGCGCACTTCACCGTTACCGGGGATCAACATCAGGCTGGCATTGCCAGTGACGCCCGAGAGGTCAGTGTTGACATTGGCCTGGGTTACTGCCCAGGTTGAGTCCAGCAAGAAGGCTGTCTTCCCGGTGCCGAACTCGATCAGCGTTTCGTAGTCATCCAGCGCGATGCCAGCGGGGTCAAAATAGCCCGCTTCGATGCCTTCTTGCAGCATGGCCATTGAGTCGACTGCAGCTGGCGCATCCTGGAAGATGGAAATTCCTTCTTCATCGAAAAATTCACTTCCATTACTCAAAACCATCGATCCCCAGTTATAATAGAAATTGCCGGGGTATTTGGCACTAGGAGAGAAACAAAACTCCGCTGCGCCGGTGTCTTGAACCGCCTTGCAAGCAGTCATGAAATCATCCCAGGTTTCAATGCTGGCAGGGTCTACATCAGCAGCGTCAAGTACCTCGGCATTGTAGGCCATATGCGCGCCACCGGCGTACCAAGGCATCGCGATCAGGTTGCCATCGACTGTGTACATATCGACAACGGCCTCAAGCCAATCGCCACGCTGATCCTCCGGGATGGCCTCGTCGATGGGGGCAAACCAGCCGCCAGAAACAAATTCAACTACATTGGCAGAAGGGATGAAAATGATGTCATATCCGCCACCGCCGCTGGCCAGCGTGGTGATGGTTTTATTATGGATCTCAGCCCAACCAACAAAGTCGACTTCCACCTTGATGCCCGTTTCATCCTCAAAGGCAGCTGCATATTTGGCTACATTGCCACCTTCATCAGGACGGATCATGGCGCGGATGGTGACTTCATGACTGTCAAAAGCCCTGGTTTGTGGGGCGTACGCGCTTATTAGCATCGCAGTAACGATGAACAGCGCAATAAAAATATGGTTTGTACGTTTCATTTTCGTTCTCCTTTAGAATTTGGCTTCAACTGATTTCGTGATTGGGGTTTTGATATTTTTCTGCTTGAGTTACGCACTCTCCTTTCTGTGGCTGTGGTTTGTACGGAGTATGGCTCCAAAGGCGGCCCCCAATAATCCGGCTTCTGAACCCAATGTAGAAACAACCAAATCAACAGATTCTGATGAAATTGGCTGTGCCCAACGGGCAATTTCTTCTTTGATCCTGGGAATCAAAACATCACAATGCGCTCCCACTCCTCCCCCCAGGACAATCGCATCTGGGTTGACAAGGCTGATGATGTTTGCGATGCCGCGCCCCAAAACGATGGCTAAATCGTGTAAAACCTTCACCGCAAAAGGATCTTCCTCAGCGTATGCTGCGAATATTGATTTTGCTTTCAGATCATTCGATGCGTGATTTTTGGTTAAAGATGAGTGTGGAAATTGATCCACTAAGGAACGAGCGTGGGCAGCAATTCCAGGGCCGGCAGCCTTGGTTTCCCAATAACCAAGATGGCTTTGGGCAGAGGCCATAAAGTCAGGCTCAAGGTCATTTGAGAGTACAAACCATCCCACAGCTCCGGCTAAGCGGTTTGCACCTCGAAACAATTTACCATTCAGTATCATCCCTCCGCCAATTCCAGTCCCAATGATCACATTGACAAAAGAATGATAGTCCCTCCCGGCGCCAACCCACCATTCGCCCAATGCAGCTGCATGTCCGTCATATTCTATGGCCACAGGCAGCCCAAAATTGCGCTGCAACTCTCCACTTAAGTCAACCTTGCGCCAGCCCTGAAGATTTGGACCCCAGATGACAAAATCTGTTTTGGGTTCCAGTACAGCTGGAATTCCGACGCCTATACTTTGCCAGGCATCGCTTGATATCTGCGACTTTTCGATCAACGTATTCAACATGCGGGTTATTTGTGCAATCCCATTTTGCGGACCGGATTGACAGGTCGGCTCTTGCTTGCGCGCCAGGATTGTCCCCTCTGTATCGACTACGGCCGCAGCCGTTTTGGTCCCTCCAATATCAATCGCTAAAATATAGTTGCTTTCCAACGCTGGTTCCATCGGTCGCGATTAGGAAAACCTTTCGATGCGCTGCCTGCCAATGTACAGCTCAAAATTGTCTGCTGGATAAACTGTGGTTACACTTTCGACGATATCGAAGGCCTCAGTAAAAGTCAGCCCACTGACAACCAACACAGGGTCGCCAGCATTGATTTGGAGCAATTCGGCTTCTTCGCTATTGGCCAATCTCGCTCTGACAATTGCCTCTGTCCAGGCTGGGTGAATGAAATACTCCTCCCGTAGAACAGCAAACAATGATTTATTCGTGAGATTGAGTGAGTCAATTCCAGGACAAATTCTGTAAGGAATGAATGTTGACTGCAAGGCGATTGGTTTGTCGTCGACCATGCGAACCCGGACCAGATGGACTGCATTTTCATCTGGTTCGATCTTCAATGTCTGTTGCATCTTATCGTCGACTTGAATCAGCTCTTGACGAATTATTTTGGATGAAGGTTTCAATCCCCTTGCTTTCGCATCCTCAGAAAAACTAGAAAATCCTCGAACCCCGCGCATTTTGGGCTGGGCAACGTACGTGCCCTTGCCCTTCTCGCGGTAGACCAAACCTTTTTCGAATAATATATCGATGGCCATACGAGCCGTTACGCGGCTAACATGAAGAGCATCCGCTAACTCTCGTTCGGAGGGGAGTTTATCTCCAGTGCTCAACTGACCGGTTTCAATCTGTTCGATCAGGCGCTTGGTAAGCTGTAGGTAAAGAGGGGTCTGACTGCCTTTATCCAGATTCCGGATGTTCATACAAAAATCCTTCTGTGGTAAAATATTGGATATGTGGTCTAGTGGTCAGGTTGTTAATACCACTTTATCATAAGTTTATCACCTTGTCAATCAGCAATCCCTTTTTAAAAGGATGGCTTTCTAATGAGCACTCTCTCTATCTTCAATGCTTCGATCCGCACTCCGGAAGACACAATCGAAAACGGTACTATCCAAATCAGGGATGGACGCATTGAAACAATTGGCAGTGATCCCAAACCATCCAGCAGTGCTGAAAATTCCTTCAACGCCCAAGGGTTGACCGTTGCCCCGGGCTTTATTGATCTGCAATTGAATGGTGGATTTGGCAAGGACTTCACAATTGAGCCGGAGTCTATTTGGGATATTGCTCCAAAACTACTTCAATACGGGGTTACAAGTTTCCTCCCTACGATAATTTCATGTCCCCCAGAAAATCTCGCGTTAGCCTTGCAGGTAATCAACCAAGGACCCCCTGATGCCTATCGAGGGCCTCATGTGCTGGGGTTACACCTTGAAGGCCCATTTCTGAGCAAAAAAGGTGCCCATAATCCAGAATATTTCCAGGTGCCCAACAACGGCACGATTCGGTCTTGGGGACGCGAAAATGGTGTCCGTATCGTCACGCTTGCTCCTGAATTAGATGGCGCGATTGAAATCAGCCACCAATTAGCCTCCCGAGGGGTTACAGTTAGCGCCGGACATTCCAATGCGACATACGAGCAAGCCAAATCAGGCCTCCAAGCGGGTATTGGGCTGGGGACTCATTTATTCAATGCGATGTCCCCTCTAAAACATAGAGATCCTGGTTTGGTTGGGGCTTTGTTGAATGAGCCTGATAATAAGGTGAGCATCATTGCAGATGGAATTCATGTGCATCCGGCAGCCGTGGCTCTGGCAATGAAACTCAAAGGACCAAATAATTTGATCCTGGTCAGTGATGCCATGTCTGCTCTGGGCATGCCGCCAGGGGAATATCCGCTGATGGATGAAACAGTATTCGTGGACGAAACTTCGGCGCGATTAGCAAATGGCTCTCTGGCAGGAAGCATCCTGACGTTAGATACCGCGCTGAGAAACCTGATTACTTTCACTGGGTGCTCATTGGAAGCAGCCATTTCCACATTGACCTGCGCCCCCGCTCAAGCTATCGCTGAACCCTTAAAAGGGAAAATATCGGCTGGTTACGACGCCGATCTGGTATTCCTCAACCAGGATCTGTATCCTGTGGCTACAATGGTCGCTGGCGAAATTCTTTGGAATGCGAGGTATTCGGTCGCGAATGCGCCAATGTCAAGAACAGATTAATTTAATTTGGATTTGATGGCTTGAACCTGCGCTCGATATACTGAGACAACCAAATTGCTGCCCAAATACGTCGATAGGATCAGCAGGGGGTATTTCGCCAAAGCAGGCAGGTTTAGGTTCAGCAGCAAGGTGCCGAAGATCCCGATCACAATCACATGGATGAGGTAGACGCCATACGAATTGCAGTTCAACTCGTACCAAATCCTTCCTGTCTTATCTAGATATCTTCGGAAACTTTCGATCATCAAATACATCATAACGAGCAGTGAGAGGTAGAAACTTGCCCACCAAATTAGCCTGTAGAGTGGTGTGATCGGAAATCCTTCAGGGTAGAAAAAGGGCCATATCCGCGCAAAAATATGCCCAGTCATCGGAAGCCAGGCAACTGAATTTGCGATCGTATAAAGCGTTTTGCTTTGAGTTTTCTCCGCAAATACATTCTGCCGGAAACATATTGCTCCGAGCAAGAATGACATGAAGTACAGGAGCAGCCTTTCATTTTCGAAATCGATCAAAGGAGTGAGTGTCCAACTGCGAAAACCGACCAGGCCGCCGATGGCAAAGCTGTAAACGAAGCCAATCAAGAAGGTACCCAAAACAGCCCACTTTAGAGAGATATTCGCAAAGCTGATCTTTGATTTTGACAAAAGCAAATAGAGCAAGTTGAAGGAAAACAGCACCGGCAAGAACCACAACCAGTTCTGACTGTTGGGGTTGGTGATATGAAAATATGTGTTCCATTGCTCCTGAGGTTGCCCCCGTGAGTAAAGGAAGATGACCTTGTAGAGTGGGATTAACGTAAACACAGCTATAACCCAGGGAATCATAAGGCGTGTGAACTTTGATTTGAGGAATTCCCAGCTGGTTTTGCTTTCTAGGGAACCAGGAGCTAAATAGCCAGAAATGAAGAACATGATCGGCATCAACATAATATCGAATACGATACCCACGATGCCCACCCAGGTTATGGTTTCGGGGTCATCTACAATCCAGAACCAACCCCACAAGCCAGCAGCTTCATAAACGCCGCCGACATGGTAAAGCACTACCAAAAAGATGGTGATAGTTCTGAGGTTATCTAGCCAATGAATGCGATTGGGTTTTTCATCTGATGTTGTCATATTTCTCCTCGTTGACACTTTCCTTCAAGAATTATTTCTGGAAAGCGGGGATCACGAAATCTTTCAATATCTTCACGGTGGAGTCCAGCATGTTGTAATTGGCACCGGTGAAAACCACCACCGTATTATGTTCGGGTAGGATCTTGATAGCCTGACCGCCCCAACCCCCAGCCCAATAGGCAGGGAACTTCTCACCGACGTGGGAAAATTCATGCGTCCACCAGGAATAGGAGTAGCCGCGCGGCCCCCAAGAGCCGTCATCGGGCGGGATGGGTCGCAGGAAGTGGTTCCACCAGGTGTTACCTGGGCCTGAGAATGGCGCGGCGCTTTTGGCAACCCAACCCTCGGGGACAATTTGCTGTTCACCCCAGGCACCCCCCTCGAGGTAGGTTACCCCAAACTTCAGCATCTCCCGAGGTGTGAGTCTTTGATCACCACCTGCGTAAATCACACCGCTATCACCTATCCAATGCCAGGGTGGAGTCTCAATCCCTAAAGGTTCGAATAGGTATTCCCACGAAAAAGCCTCGATATCCATACCGGCAGCATTTTTGATAATATCACCCAAAACGATCATGTTGCCGCCGCTATATGTAAAGGTGGTTCCAGGCTCATTGACTAGAGGCTTCTCCAAGATACATTCAATCGGATCCTCGCAGCTGACCCACAAGGCAATGACGTCATTGGTTTCATTCCCGTAGGACGAATCCCATTCGTCCCACTGCAACCCGGAAGACATGCTGAGCAGATGCTCGAGGGTGATCTGGTCTTTCCCAGCGGTGTTAAGATGTTGATGATCGGGTAGGTAATCGAACATGGAATCATCCACGCTGGTAATGAAACCCTGATCAATGGCGATCCCGATGCAGGCGGAGGTGATGCTCTTGCCAACGGAATGGATGTTATGCCGACGGGAAAGGTCCCAATTCACCCAGTCGCCGTGGAAATTCGGGCCAGCCCAATCGTAATCGTGGCCAGCGAAATATTCTTCGAATACTAGTTTCCCACCTTTGTAAATGAGCATGGAATGGATTTCACCATACTCCCCATCTTGAATATCATCAACAACCTTTCCAAGCGGGGCTACATCCAGGCCCACCTCGGCCAAAGTGCCTACTACAAACCCATCATCAACTTCTTCAGGCTGGCGATAGGTATCGGCATACCGAGGCTCAGAACTGCAGGCGGTCAATATCCAAGGGAGTATTACTGACAGGAACAAGATCGAAGCCGAAAAATTTTTGCTGTTCATGTCTTGTCTTCCTTTTATGAATAGGCATTTAACAACAGAATCCCCCGGGGAATAGGGGGGTGAGGGCTTCCAGTCCCCTATTCCCTAGGTAACCTTGATATGATTATGGTTTCGCTGCCAAGACGGCATCCACTGGCAATCCCCACATTTTCATTTTTATTTTCTCTACGATTGAAAATTTCGCATCTGTCAAAGATTCAGTCAGGTAGATCGGGCGACAATCGGCATAATTTTCAAACGCATCGTGGGCCCACTCATACAGCTTCACAGCCAAGCTTTGGCGACTCTTTTTGGCCATCGAGACGATCACGATGCGTCCCCCACCGCGCAGCACTCTATGACACTCGCTCAGCACGAGAGGAATTTCCGGCGTATCGAACAGCTCCAAGGTAAAGCTTGCGAAAACGGCATCAAAGAATTGGCCTTCAAAGGGGAGTTCGACAGCATCACCAATCCTGAGTTCTACCCTTTCGGACAGCCCTGCCTTATCTATGCGATTGCTGGCAATATGATGCATGCCTTCAGAGAGGTCTATTCCATAGATTTGGCCCGAATCCCCCACGGATCGTGCAAGGGAGAGAACGCCTTTACCCGTCCCATGCCCGATTTCTAATATCTTTTCACCTTCTGATGCCTTTAAAAGCTCCAACCCTGCCTTTACAAATTTCCACTCACTGGTACCCGCGATCAGGTCATACCATTTGCTCATGCGATCATAGCTGGTTTTGGCAGCATCTTTTGAGCGGGTGACGCGGCTAATTAGATTCTTTTCCAAGGTAATAACTCCCTTCCATATTGGGCGTCCGATAATTTCTAAGGATAGTACTAGATTTGGGGGTGCGAGCTGTGCTCCGCACGCCACGTATCCCCAAATCTAGTATATTCTGCTATTCATGGAATACGGAAAGGGAAGCTTTCATATTGCTCTGGCTGCTTGAGGGCGTGATTGGTGTAAAGATTGAGCAACAACCTGATCAAAATGATAATTGCAAACGCAATAAATCCCGTGCCGTATTCCATGCTTGTAAAAAATGGGAGCAAAAAGATCCAGAAGACAACGTTATAGGCAAACCGGATCAAAGAAAGCGGGTGAACGCGTCCCTGTTGGACTGGAAGGCTATTTGTTGAATTATCTCGGAGCCATGCGAACCGCATGGCAGTGTGGCCTTCGATAACCGGTCAATAAAGCACGCCGACAATCGACAGACCAATCAACCCCCCCTTTGTTGCCCAAAATGAATTCGAAAATGCGGCCAAAACATAGAGTAGGCCGGGAATCCCCAACCCGAGGGTGAGCAGATTATTCCAGCGAACGGTCAAGAACTTCTCTTTGGTCATCGAGCCTGCCTTTCTACGTGAGTACTTCGCCCAAATAATATTATATCTCGCCTCAGGCAGAACGTACCGCAGGTTTTTCTATGCCTTTTGAATTATTGCGTGACCAGTGCTTCACGGTCGAAGCAATTTCCAGCTTTGTTGTGGGAGAATGCTTCGCATCCCAATAGGATGCTTACTAATGACACTTTTGTTTTTGTTGAGCGAACCAATAAACGCTCTCATATTTCGACCAATAAGTCTGCGAACTTATCGATAAGATCTTTGCAGCCTCCTGTGCGTATATATTCGGCATGATCATCGACATTCTCAAACGTCCGTTCAACAACCTCTGAACACTCGAATTCATAGTCGGCGGCTTCCAAATACTTTTCGATCACATCATTGACCCAGGTCCCGGAATAGCTGAAACCCTCAATTTCCAAGGGTTGATTGTTCACACCAGTAAGCCAGATAGCCGCGCCCAATACGCCACAGCCACCACCACTTAGGCCGATGCCGCCAGCAAATCCTGCTGCCATGACGGCGTGCAAATCCGACGCGCCCATCTTCTTGGCAAACATGGCCGCACAGCTTACTGGAGGAACAGGTATATTGAAATCATCTTTTGCAAAGGCTTCATTGATACCATTGAATACATCCGGAGCATATCTTGCGGACATACGAAAACAACCGATGGGTCCGCCTTTCAAAAAGAATTTCAGTATTGCCCGTCCATCTGTTTTTCCTTGCATGTTTAAGTCGGTAATTTCCAGGCAATTTATTTCATTCTTCGAATGGCCATGGAAGGATTCCACCAACTTTTGAGTCGCTATCAGAGCTGCGGTTTCAGCTTTCTCGCTTGGACCATAAAGTCGAAACGCCTGCGCACCGGCGGCTAGCGCCGCACCCCACAGCATACCGCATTGATAACCCATGTTGGCAATACCACCCGCCAGGGGCATAGAAGCCTTCTCTTCGAGTTTCAACGGATGACCGAATGAGCCGTCAACGACGCTCAGAATCGTCTCAGATCAGGTGCCTTCTCTCAGAAATGTGCGTATGGTTCCTAATGATGTAATTTTTGTTTTTTGGTTGGTTGACATGGGGGATTCTCCAATTGTGTCTCTAAAATAAGTTTACGAAAAACTTGGCTCTGTGTTGCTTCGCAATTTCGAGGAGCAATCTTTTTGATGGTTATTAAGTTGGGTCTCTACCTTTTCTCTGCAATAAGAAAATAACTTGTTGGGCCACTACCAAGCATTTCAGCATGAGCAACTCGAAAGCCACTTTGGGTGAGAGAATCATCTAATTGTGAAGATTTCAGTGGGTTGATGTATGGCGCGATCCCAATCTTACTTATAAGCGCCAGGAAGACTCTTATAATTGACTTTTGCTCTCCAAGACAAACAGTATCTGAAATGAAGATGCCTCCTTGCTTTAACAGTTGGCTTATCTTTTGGATGACCTTGGCGGGGTCTTCCAATAAATGCAGAATGTTGCAGGCAAAAATTACATCAAATGATTCTTCCGCGAATTTTTCATCGAAGATGGTTGATCGTTCAAAATGGATGTTTTCGAGGTTTCGATTAGATGCTTTTCTCTTGGCAATATCGATCATGTTCGACGATATGTCTATTCCGTGTATCGACATCACATTTTCAGCCAGCAGACATGCAAGCGATCCGGTCCCACAGGCGAAATCTAGCACAACGTCATTGCGATCGAGATAACGCGTAATCGTATCGATATATGATTGTTCATATTGCTCGCCTCCCTTATCAAAATTCTTGGCTAATCTGTCCCAAAATTTTTCTGATTTATCTATGTTCATCTTTATGACCTATTGTGACGACTACATTGCCTTTTTTGTGCAGTTTTTCGACATAGCGATGGGCCTCAGCAACTTGTTTCAAGGGATAGCGCCTGTCGATGACAGGCTTAATCACCCCTGACTCAATCAACTCTGCCAGGAAGGATAGATCTTCAGGAGCATCCACCCGATTCATTTCCACACTTAGATAAACTCCGCCTGGATTGAGTGCTTGCGTGCATTTTGATTTCGAGATTCCCGATATCATTTTGCCAACTGCGTCAAATATCAGATCGTAGCGTTTACCGCTTTGTGTGAAATCTTCTTTAGTGTAGTCTATGACCCAATCAGCTCCCAGAGATTTCACCAAATCGAAATTCGTACCACTGCAAACGCCGGTCACTTCGGCGCCAAAGTGCTTGGCAAGCTGTACTGCATAGGTTCCGGCACTTCCTGAAGCGCCGTTAATTAGCACCTTATCCCCGCTCTGAATATCCCCTTTTCTGAGAATATTCAAGGCTGCCAGTCCCCCAAAAGGAACAGCAGCCGCTTGTTCATAGGGAATTGTGTCCGGTTTTATGGCAACTAAGCCTTCTTTTGATTTTATTCCTGCTGTCAAACAGACATACTCGGCATAGGCGCCAAAACCGAAACCGGTATTTCCAAAAACTTGGTCGCCGATTTTGAAACGCGTTACATTATTTCCTACTTCTTCGACTTCCCCAGCGAATTCGAAACCCAATATGGTCACTCGTTTTGGTCTGAGGAGTCCATTGAACAGTCGCGCCGCAGCAGGGTCTGGCTTGCGCATGCGCCAGTCCGCCGCAGTGACCGTCGTCGCATGAACCTTGATCAGGATTTCATTGTCCTGGGGGATGGTTTTTTCGATCTCCACCAGTTGAAGGACATCGGGCGGTCCGTACTGTGTGAATTCAATTGCTTTCATTTAGGCTCCTAATTTGTCAGCCGATTCAGTTTTATGCCACCTTGATGACAACATGCCCTGTTTTCTCCCCCGTCTCAACATACTTGTGTGCCTCAGCAGCCCGTTCCAAAGGAAAGCTTTTATCGAGGATCGCTTTGATCTTGCCGGCCTCCACAAGCTCTTTGATGAATTTGAGATCTTCAACCTTTTCGGGCGATATTACGCAGAGGACTTTCTTCCCACCGAATATTGAGGTCCAAAGCATTTGAAGCAACTGTTTCAGTTTGAAGCTAGCATAGAGGAGCCTACCATTTTGCTTGAGAGAGTGCTTTGCCTGAGAAAATGAACTTTTTCCTAAGACGTCAAAAACAAGATCGTAGGTTTCGCTGTTTTGAGTAAAATCTTCTTTTGTGTAATCTATGACCTGGTCGGCTCCCAGAGATTTCACAAATTCCAACCTGGGTGTGCCACATACCCCAGTGACTTCCGCACCAAAGTTGCTCTTGGCAAGCTGTAGCGCGTGCGAACCTATGCCTCCAGATGCGCCATTCACAAGCACTTTGCCCCCATTTTTAAGGTTTGCTTTTCGAAGAAGGCTCAATGCCATAATAGCACCCATGGGAACTGTAGCAGCTTCCTCATAGGTCATATTGGCGGGTTTTTCGGCCACCATCCCGGTTTCAGGCATACAAAGATACTCAGCGTATGCACCCATGCTCTGACCAAGATATCCAAATACCTGGTCACCTTCTTTGAATCGGGTTACATCCTTACCTATTGACTCGACTTCCCCGGCGAATTCGCTCCCAAGTATTTCGATCTTTGGTTTATTGAAACCGAAGAATATGCGCGTCGGAAGCCAGAATAGGAGGGGCATATTGAACTCGCCCGGCGAAACACTTTTGAAATTTCTAGCTAATAGGTCCCCGTAGTTCACTGAGGTTGCATGGATTTTTATCCGGACTTCATTTTCTTTGGGTTCGGGTTTTGCTACTTCTTTGACTTGTAAGACGTCGGGTGGGCCGAATTCTGAGTAAATAACTGCTTTCATCTTTGTTTTCTCCTTATAGGGTTACGAATAAATTATTATTTGGCCTTATCATCAGGTTTGTATGAGAAGACTTCCTCTAACGGCACGTCAAACACTAACGCAATCCGAAAGGCTAATTCCAACGAGGGGGAGTAGTTGCCTTTTTCCATGGCGATGATCGTCTGACGCGTCACGCCAACTTTTTTGGCCAGCTCTTGCTGTGTCATCTCATCTTGGAAAAATCGCAAGGTGCGAATTTTATTGCTAATTTTACTTTTGCTCATCTTAGACTCCTCTACGATACAGAATGAGCCGGGAAGTATCAGCAATGATCTCCGAAAACGTTCCGAAGAAAATGAGCAAGCTGAACATCACTAGAGATGGCTGGCCGAAAACAAATGTCAGCATTGAAATGAGAACACCCAATGAGAACACAATATGAGCAATTCTCGTGCCTTTTAGCTTTATGAGTTCATCTCTCTCGTCTTCGATATCTTCGATATGTGGGTCTTCCGTTTGCGTCCTTATTGCCTCGATGATGCTGGAGACGATATGAGTCAGGATCGTGCCAATGATATTCACCAGGATCGTTATGACGATGACAACTCCCCAGAGGCGAAATACATTAGGCGGATCAAAGGTTCCGCTCTGGTTCATTTGAAGAAGCCTGGTTAGGTAGTATCCTAATATCAAAATGGCGCTAACTAGGGATACGGTTATGTTTTTTTCTTGATAAGACATATTTACCTCATTTTGTATGTTGAATTTTACATTAGGTAATGCACAATAGACATATAGTAAATCAAAACATACATAATGTCAAGTGTAATTTACATATATGTCAGGGCATTCTTAGAGTCGCGCCTTGAGTGGCATTGCGAGTAAACTCACAGCATCCTTGGTTTCGATACGCCCAGCGTAGGTTGAGTGCGAAGTGCCTCGAAACCTGCTGGGCACTCAACCTGCGGATGCTGCTCAGTACAAAATGACAAATTATGTCATTAGTAGCCCTGAGCCTTTCGAAGGGCGAAGCAACCTGAATTTCTCTTCAAGGGCGTCTCAGATCGCTTCCCTTTGGCGAGCTCAGGCCAGGCGTCGGGCTGCCATGCCCTCCTCGCGATGACAATCGAACGCAATTTCTCTGACTTCAAGAAAGCCGTGCCTATATGTGTGATATGAGGGGATATATCCTTGAAGCGCGCTCCACCTTTTCTCAGGAAATTCCCCGCCAAACTGCGTAATTCCTGACACAATTTGCTGTTATAAGACATCTATTCTGGCAGCCACCAGTATCCCTGGATATCAAGGTTGGTAAGCCCCACTTCTTGCGCTTTATCAACCACTTTTATATATTCGTCCCTTGTTATTCTCCTTGATAGCTCCGGATAATCATAGGCTTTAAAGAGAGGCGTATACTGCGCCATAATATTGACATAAGTATCTTTGGGTAAATTTTCTCCTATCCACTCCATAATTTTTTCTGATCCAGATACATTATTGGGCATGACTAAATGCCGAATCATCAGCCCTCTTCGCATAACCCCGTCCTTGGGGGGTTTTGCCACACCGACCTGACGGTGCATCTCAAGGATGGCAGCTTTCGTAATTTCAGGATAACTTTCTGCGCCGGAAGAATATTTCGCAGACATGTCACTATCCCAATATTTGAAATCAGGCAGGTAAATATCAACGATTCCATCTAGGACTTCGAGTATCTCAAGACGCTCCCAGCCACTGGTGTTGTATACAATCGGCAACCGCAGTCCATTCTCCGCAGCGATCACTAGCGCTTTCAGGATTAGCGCAGAATAATGCGTTGGGGTCACAAAATTAATGTTGTGACAACCGATATCCTGAAGCCGCAGCATCATGGCGGCAAAATCTTCAATCGCTGTTTCAGAGCCCACGCCAAGCTGACTTATCTCCCAGTTTTGGCAAAATACGCACCTTAAATTACAGTGGGTAATAAAGATTGTCCCTGAGCCGCCAGTCCCAACAAGTGGTCTTTCCTCGCCAAAATGCGGATGAAATGATGCTAGGACAAGGGTTGAGCCAGGAGACAGGCAGAATCCGCTCAATCCGTCCAGGCGATTGACACCGCATTTTCTGGGACAGAGCTGGCAACGCTCCATAATCGTCCAGAGTTTTTCAGCTCGCTTTCTGAGTTCACCTGTTTCGTGGAGTTTCAGATAACCCGGTTCAAAACCCAGCCTCCCCTGATCTGGTGTTTCAACCGGTGTGGTTGTTTCCGTGGGAGATGGTGTCCTTGTTATCGTAGGAATTGGTGTCGATGTACTTGTGGGAGAGGGTTCTGGTTTACAGGAACAAAGCAAGATGGAAGGTAACCCTAATTGGACACATGTTCCAGCTGTGATTTTCAGAAAATCTCGCCGTGTTATTTTATTTTCAGGATGAGTATTCATTTTATCCTCCTCGCAGGTACGGCCTGGGTTGGGTGTTTATGACAATATAGCTAGTCAATTTCAGCAACCCTACTGTGATGCAAGTACCGACGAGGCCAAGAACAGGCAGAAGCACAACGGCTCCCAATACTCCGCCCAGCCACCCACCCAGTAGATCAGCAGAATAAAGAGTCCCGGCTGTTTTGGTTAAACTTGTGTCATACCTTAGATACAGCTTGTTTGCCAGGGGAAATTGGGAACCAATTAATAGTCCGCTGAAGAATGAGAGCACTAAAAATAGAGCTCGGAATAAGGTAAATGCATCCGGACCCCCTCGATTTGCCATGGGAATATAAGCAATCAAAAGACACCCCATAGAAAAACAGATGATTGCTAGCTCGATTCTCCCAAAGAGTTTAAAGGGATCTTTTATCCGATCCATAACCATTGCGACCAGCATTGCTCCGCAAGCGGCTCCTGCCATAAAAGCTGCCACAAGAAGCCCAATCCATGAGAATATATGTCCATAAATGGATTGAAATGTGAAGATTAACATCAGGTCAAATATCATTCCAGCAAAACCTGTGGTAAAGATAGCCAGGGGTATGCCCCCCCGGGAGGACCGTTTTCTTATTGATGGCACGACGAAATAGAGCAGAAGAAGAACGGCAAATAATAAAACGATCGTCCTTAAGCTTATCCTTTCAAATAGTTTAAAGAGCCAACGTAAGGATGGCCCAAACAGCGCATTCCAATGAGAGACACTGTAGAACACGCCTATTGGATAAAAGTCTGAATTGATCTTCTGACTACTCCCTTCAATATAATTATCGAACCAACCCTGCCATCCCTGATGTAGCGTTTGTTCAATATGCCAGGGAATCATCACTTCTGTCTTGATGTGCCGCTGTTCCAATCTTTCTACCAGCAGAGTCTTATCAAGGGTTAAAACATCTTGCGAATCTGATAAGAGCAAGAGATTGGTGCCATAGCCAGGAATTACTCTAATATGGGGGAATATTTCTTTCACAGTATGGAAGATACTACTGTTTAGATTTTTCAATTCTTCAGTTGCATAGGATAAAGATCCGGACAATCCGAGGACGAGTATGCCGCTTTCATTCAGTCTTTCTCTTGCTAGGAAAAAAAACTCTTTTGTATAGAATCTATTTGTCTGCAAATTTGACGGTTCAGAAACTCCAATTAAAATCAAATCATAAATATTTGGGGTCTGCTGAAGCAACAAACGGCCATCAACACTTTTTATTTTAACCCTGCTATCGTTCAATTCGGATTCGGTCAGTGGTGTGTGGAATTTCCTAATTAGATCAATGATTAATGGGTCTAGTTCTGCGTATTCGATCGTTTCTATCGAGGCATGTTTAAGCACCTCATTGATGACACCACCGGCGCCGCCACTTAGGATCAAGATCTGCCTGGGTTCAGGGTGAGCAAGCAGTGGAAGATGAACAAACTCTTCCACAAAAGGGATATCTGGAATGGGCGTGATGATATTTGGAACACCATCCTGGAAGAAGATATATTGACCTTCATTTTCGATCACACAGATATTGCCGTACTGGGAATTTTGGTAGTGGACGACATCCTGATTTTTCCATTGGGCAGTGATTGAATAGGTATGCAGTTTGTGCGCCTGACTGGTCAAAACCAGAAAAAGAACGGTTATGACACCTGTTATCGTCAGAGTCATTTTTTGATATTGCCCAGTCTTCCATTGTGGGGCGAGGATGGCGAGACATGCTATCGAATTCAATACGGCTACAACAGAGGAGGCCTGAAAGGTATCAAGATAGGGAAAGAAAAGATAGGTACAGGCAATTCCGCCGATAACCATGCCCACTGTCTCATAAGCATAAACCCTACCAACAGAAGATGCACCCTGGTCGGAAAACATGGAATTAATATGGGCGCTGAATGTAAACAATGCGCCGTGAAGGACACATACTGGTAAAAGAATTAAAAAGGAGAAAAAAAACATTGGCAAGAAACCGATACCTTCACCAATGGAAACGCCCAGCATTCCTTTCAGGTCCCGTATCAGAAATATTGCGACGATGAAAGACAGGGAGAAAAGAAGCGTTATAAGTGTAAATTTTTCTAACTTATTTTTAACTTTCTCAACCACCCTGCCGAGAAAGAAAGATCCGATTGCCTCGAGAATGAGCCAGTTGGCCAGAATAATCCCGATGGAAAACTCGTTACCAGAAAATATGATCAGAAACTCCCGTAAAAGGAGTATCTGAGCAACCAATCCGCTGAATCCCATCGTTATAACTGCTAAACTAATGAATTTTTTCATCAGGCAGAATCTTATGAAAAACCCCTTATAACCCACAAGCTTCAGCGTTGGGAAATAAGGGGGTGAGGTTGTCCGCAGGGGGAAGGCCCCGGCGGAGTTTACAGAACATAAACTGCCAGGCAGTCTTGGTCAATGATGAATATTTGGTTAAAGATATCTTTACCCAATGCGATCTGATTGTCAATATCAAAAACTCATGTTGAGACAAAAGTTCGGATATTTTGCGCGTGCCTATTTAGGAACCTGACAGTATTTTAAATTAAATGCGGGAGGCACTTTTTGCCTCCCGCATCCGTTCGTATTTTTTTTGCTATTCGTAGGCTAGCGCTGCAACAATTTCCAAGTCGGAAGCTCGCCGTGCTGGGACCAATGCGGCCAGAATGCCGCAGATCAGCCCGGCGGCGATGGCAGTCAACACCCCAACGCCAGGGAAATCATAAGGAATCCGCATACCTGCAAATTCCAGAACACCTGTCATGACAAAGCTCAGCATAATGCCGGCGATCACGCCTAAGGCTATGCCCATCAAGCAGAGTAGGAAACTCTCAGCGATCACCATGCGGCGGATCTGTCGGCGTTTAGCGCCAACCGCGCGCAGCATGCCAATTTCTCTAGTGCGCTCGATGACATTGATGCCCAGGGCGTTGGCCAACCCGATCAAGGCCGGGGCGGCCAGCAATGAGAGCATAATATTCACACCGACGGTGGCGCCATCGGCGAGTTGTTTTTGGCTTTCCCATAACTGCTGGCGGGAAATTATGCCAAAACCGGGATAGGAACCCACTGCAGCTTGCAAGTCTTCTTCTAATTGTTCAAGATCAGCGCCTTCCTCATGATTGATCATCAGAAAGACGTCATTGCGAACGCCGTATTCTCGGGTGAGGGCAGTCTGTTCGAGATAAACAGTGGGGAGTTTCATATTGATGTAGTCCAACCCAATTGCTGCAATTTGGATTGTGACTGGGCCGTGATCCCCATCCAGCGTGATGGTATCGCCGATTTGGGTTCCAAATTGTGAGGCGAAGCGACCATTTACAATCGCCGTACTTCCTGACTGCATCTCGGCATAGGCAGATTCATCACCTTCCAAGAAGGATAATCCTGAAATTCTCTGGAAACTAGGCGGGTCAATGCCGACCAGGCGGATTCCAAGACCATTTTCATCGGTTACATCGATCTGGCGCAGGTTGGTAAGTTCCTTCACGCCGCGAATGCGTTTGACGGTTTCGGCTAATTCAGGACCAGCTCCAACGGTATCATTGGTGACCACTAATTGGGTCATCATGATATAGTCTGACCGAAAGTTGGCTTCTAAAAATCGCAGAGCGCCCCCATAAGTGGAAGCTAACATACCGCCCAACCCGATCAGGATCGCTAGCCCGACCATCAATGATGATGCTGTGATCGAAGCGCGGCGCGGCTGGCGGGAAATATTTCCAGCGGCGATACCGCCCTCCTGCCCAAAGATTAGGTTCAGCATCCGGCTGAAAGTTTTCGTAACGGGTCCAATCAGCATCGGGCCAAGTAGCCCGAGTGCGATTAGGAAGAGAATGCTCCCAAAGGCCATCAGAGGGAAAATTCCGCTAAGCAACCCGGCCAGACCCAATACAAAAAGAATAACACCGACAATCAGGCGGCTGCGCTTGAGGGCGGCTTCCTGGTCCACAGTTGCTGGACGCATCGCTTCCAGAGGGGTGATGGTGCTAGCGCCGCGTGCGGGAACCAAAACACTAAGCAGCGGTATCCCTAACCCGAAGGCAATCGACACACTGTATGCCATGACTGTAAACTGAGGATTCCCTAACGGTCTGCCCATCAAGTTTTCGAAAACTGTTGAAAGCAAAGTTTTAGCTCCGTAGCCAAAACCAACACCAAGCAGCATGCCCACCACGGTGCCAAATACGGCCAGGATCAAACCCTCGGCCAAGATGGCGCGCATGACCGTTCTCCGTCTGGCGCCCACGGCCCTAAGCATACCGATATCTCGTTTGCGTTCGACCACGCTGGTTCGGAAAGTGTTGAACATGATCATCCCAGCCATAGCTAATGCCAGCAACCCGAACATGGAGAAGATTACATTGGCAAATTCCATCAGGGCAGCCCAGATATCGGAGCCGCCCTCTATGGGGCTGAATTCATACCCACGTCCAAACATCGAAGCCATGTCGGCTTCGATGGCAGTCGCATCAGCCCCTTCGGCGAAGCGCCCCATAATTGCATTGACTCGGTTCGGGGTATTCAGCAAATCTTGAGCCGCCGGGATGGGCATGAACACTTGCTGCGTGCCGAGCATAATGCCAGGATCAGCCAATGTGCCAACGACTTGGAAATTCAGCCAGCCACCAGCTCCTGGGAGACGGACCGTATCGCCAACTCCGATTCCCAGCCCCTGGGCAAAGATCTCCGATATCAACACCACCTGACCATCGCTGGGTTGCAAAAGCCGCCCTGCGGCTAGCCGACGGCCAGCCGCGGTTATGACGTTAAAGGTTTCGTCAGTGTTTGTTGTATCCACACCAAACACTTGAATGGTATTAATCGGCCGATCATCCGCAGTCGTGTAATGATCGGGTGGCGCGGCGACGGTACGGGAGATCAAACTAGCTGTCGCTTCAACTCCAGCGACCGAGGCCACGTTGGACTGATATTCACTCCTGAAGAAGCCACCATCACGGCGGGTTACATACAGGTCTACCTCCGATAAGGCCATCGATTGCGTGCTGGAGACAAATGTTTCTTTGAAAGCTGGAGCCAGGGCGTTTAAGCCAAACATCATCATCACGCCAATCACGATCGACAAGACAGTCATTGTCGAACGAATGGGACGACCTTTGATATAGCTCCAAGCGAGAGGAAGTACACGCATAATCAGCCTTCCTTCCCATTATTGTTCGTTTCTTCTGTAATTTTTCCATCTTCCATATGGATGATGCGATCCGCAAACGAGGAGATGCGCGGGTCGTGGGTTACCAGCAAGATGCTGCGCTCCCAACGGTCGACAATCTCTCTAAGCAGCGTGGCAAATTCCTCGGCTGCTTTGGAATCAAGGTTACCCGTTGGCTCATCGGCCAGGATCAGGGTGGGGTCCGTAACGAGGGAACGGGCGATCGCCACGCGCTGGCGCTGCCCACCGGAAAGCTCCTCGGGGCGGTGCGTGCTGCGGTCGGAGACTTCAAGTTTCTCCAACCATTCAGATGCCTTGGACTGGGCATCGGCGGGTTTTGTGCCGCCTAGCACCAAGGGCAGGGCAGTATTATCCAGGGCATCAAGGGTGGGGATCAGGTTGAAGAACTGAAAGATAAAGCCAATGTGCTCACGGCGTAGGTCTGTCAGATCATCATCATCTAGGCTGCTCAGGTCTTTGCCCTCGATTTTGACCACTCCATCTGTCGGGCGATCCAGCCCGCCGATCATATGCAGCAGGGTCGACTTACCGCAGCCGCTGGGCCCCATGACGGCGACGAACTCGCCGGTATCAACATGCAACGAGACGCCATCTAGGGCGTTGACCTGGGCTTCGCCGCTGCCAAATATTCGGGTTAGATTTTCGGTTTCTACGATTCTCATTGTTTGCCTCTTGGAGACTTGTTTGCTTAGATTTCAGCAGATATTATACTCGGAACCCTATCTACGGGATATTCCAGTAATTGGAGTATGTGGGGGGCTCCGCGCCTCACATCCCCCTATCACTACATGATTCCCTCAGCTAGTACGAATTTTTTTCTTGGCTATTTCAACCCTGAATGTAGGAAACTTTGAATGAAGCGCCGTTGGAAGATAAGGAAAGTGATGAATAGCGGTGCGATAACCATCAGTGTGGCAGCAGTTAATAGAGACCATTGGGCACCGATCTCGCCAAGTTGGGTGAAGCGTACCAGTCCGGCAGTGAGCGGCCGGCTCTTGTCGCTATTGGTGATGATCAGTGGCCAAAGAAATTCGTTCCAGTGCCATGTAGCCGATGAAAGTCCAAAGGCGACTAATGCAGGGATCGATGGGGGTAGATAAACGTTGAAGATGAGTTGCCACCACGAACAACCGTCAATAATGCCCGCATCAACCAGGTCGCGTGGCACATCCATAAAAGCTTGACGCATAAGAAAGGTCCCAAAAGCCGAACCAAAGTACGGAATGGCGATAGCCAAGCGCGTGTCGAACAATCCCATCCAACGGATTGTGGCGAAATTGGGGGCTAGCAGCGCTGAAGTGGGGATCATCATTTGCAATAATACAAAGAAGAATATCCAGCGTTTTCCAAAGAATTCATAATTGGCAAATGCGAAACCTGCCAGGACGATCGTGATCAACTGTACTCCCAAGATGATGAGAACGACGATGATAGTGTTGACATAATATTGCCCAAAGGGAGCCAGCGACCAGGCTCGTGCGTAGTTTTCTGCGCTGATGCTTGTGCTGAACCAGATATCGCCTCGGCTCATGGCATCTTTAGCGGGTCTAAAGGAGGCGATCAATGCCCAGATGACGGGGACCGACCAGACGACTGCCAGGAATGTTGCCAGTAAGTTTGTAATCCAGTGACCCAAGCGCTTGATCATTCTGCGGGAATTCGAGAGGGATGCATTCATGTCAGGCATCTTTGCGCTCCGAGGTGATGAAATTCGTCACTGTGAATGCTAACAAGACCACCACGAAAATTACCGTGATGGCTGCTGATGTCCCAATGTCTTGGTATTCGAAACGTTGTTGCCATAACTCGAAAAGCAGCAGAGTGCTGGCCCGGCTAGGACCCCCGCTGGTCAGTACAAAAACGTGATCTACCGTGCGAAAGGCATCAATAAATGCCACAATGGTGATGAATAATGTGGTGCGGCGTAGTAATGGGAAGGTGATCTGCCATAAGGTTTGCCAACCGCTGGCACCATCCAATGCAGAGGCTTCATAGACATCCTGGGGAAGATTTTGCAATCCAGCCAGGTAGAAGATCATGTAGTAACCAGAATTTTTCCAGATGGCGACGATAATGACGGATAATAAGGCCAGGTCGGGGTTGCCAGTCCAGTTTTCAGCTCCAGTGTAGCCAAGGAAACGCAGCGCGGCATTGAAAAGCCCGTAATTGGGTGTGAAGAAGAAGAGCCAGATGGTGGCTGCGCTGACCATGGGCAGCACCATGGGATGAAAAAAGGCCAGCCGAAATAAACCGATGCCGCGCACTTTGCGGTTGACTAGCAGGGCGAACAAGAATGCCAGCACAATGCTGATCGGCACCGTGCCAACGATATATTTGAGTGTGTTCCCGATGACCTGAATGAAATATTGGTCGGTAAACAGGTCAACATAATTGCCCAGCCCGATGAAAGTTGGCTCGCGGAAGCGGGCGATGTTCATGCGCTGGCGGAAGAAGCTCTGATAGACCGAGAGCAGCACAGGCCATGCAGTAAACAAGGCCACGAATGCTGCTGTTGGGAAGATCAAGATATAAGGTATGGATTTGAATTGTTTGCGGGAGACTTGTACGCTCAAGAAGGCCTCCTTATAAAAATGGGGTGACCAGAAACCATCATGGCCACCCCATTAGCGATCATCTAGGGATCAGTGAGGATTAGGGGCAGAAATCTGCCATTGCAGCATCCGCTTCGGCCTGTGCAGCGGCCATCGCTTCTGCGGTGTCCATTTCTCCATTATATGCTCTTTGCAAGTAGTCGTGGAAGATGTTGCGTACTTGGCCGAGATTCTGAATGGAGAGCTCAGCACCGGCAAATTCAAGTGCGTCACGGGTAGCCAGGGCTTGGGGAACTTCTTCAACATAAGCCACCATGGCATCGGTTTCGTATGCGCTAGCGCGGTTGGCGATGTAACCGGTGTTGATGCTGTAATCAGCCACATACTCGGGACGGGAAAGGAACTCAACGAATTTCCAGGCCGCGTCTTGTTGTGCTTGAGGGGCACCTTTCAAGATGTAGAAATTGCCGCCACCAGGAACGCTGGCATAAGTGCCTTCTTCCTTGCCAGGATAGGCCATCACGCCAACCTCAAATTCAGACTGGTCAATGATGCCACTCAGGCTGCCAGATGAATGGGTGATCATAGCGGTTACGCCGCTGGCAAAGTCGGTGGTTGCTGTGGGCCAAACTGACTGAACACCAGCCGGCATTGCGCCATATTCTGCTGAGAGATCAATATAGAACTGAACGGCCTCGATCACCGCTGGGTCATCAAATACCACGGTGCAGTCGTCATTGAGAATATTTTGTCCTGAACCAATCGCCAAGGGTTGGAAGAGCCAATAAGGCCATCCAGATGGGAATTGCAAACCCCAATTTGTAGTATCCCCTTCCACAACTGTGAGCGCCTGGGCGGCATCAGCCCAACTCTGCCAACTGGTGGGTGGCTCCAATCCGGCATCAGCGAACATATCGGCGTTGTAGTACATCACGACAGCACTGCGCTGGAAGGGAATGCTCCAGAGTTGTTCATCATAATAGGAGTTCGCCAGGAAGGCGGGCAAGAAATCTTCGACATAGGCTTCACCGGCCTCCATTTCGGCGATATAGCCATCCAGGGGTGCGATGTAATCGGCGTTGATCAGATCGTAAAGGGCTGTCGCCAGCATCACGGCCAGGGCAGGCGGTTCACCGCCACCGTCAATGGTTGTCTGAATAGCGGTCTGGACATCACCATAGCCGCCAGAGAAGACAGGCTCCACAGTAATGTGCGGATATTCTGCCTGAAAATCCTCGATATAGCCTTCGAGGATAGCGGCGATTGGAGCGTCCACCGCAACCGGGTAGAACACCTGGAAGGTGACTGGCTCCTCATCCTGTGCGAGGGCAGCCGTGCTGAATACAGCCAGCAAGCCTACGAGCAGGAATGCCATAACTACAAGAAGTGTCTTTTTGTTGCGCATCATCCTTTCTCCTTTCTCCATTGAGAAATACGTTTACTTCGTGCGAATCATTCGCACGATATTCAATTCCACAATATTTGAATTGAAACAGATCTTGCTGTAGTTGACGGGTTGGTTATCTATCGTATAGATAGTTGACCGCACGCTGAGAATCGGTGTTCCTTCTGGTAATTCTAAATATTGTGCAACCTTAGAACTAAGGGCCGCAGCGCGAATGCGAGATTGAATTTGATGTAGAGGTGTATCGAGAGACGCGGACAGAAAATGAACGGTATTGCCGTCAAACTCATCCCAATTCAGATCCACTGCTTCTACGGTTGGAGCCATATAATCATCAACATAGATTACCGGCTGTTGGTCGGCAAGAACTATTCGTTTAATGTGCCGAATCTTTTCCGAAGAAGGCGATTCGAAAACATCGTAAACCTCCGCGGGTGCGTAATCAAACCCCATGGATAGCGTTCGAAAGTTGGGTGTGTAACCTACGTCCTGGATGATCTGGGCAAATGGGGAAAACTCATTGAGTGAATCTCGGATTACCGGAGAATTGGCAACAAAGGTACCAATTCCGTGGCGTCGGACGATGATGCCCTCGTTTTCTAATGAGATATATGCTTCCCGAAGAGTGTTCCGGCTGACCCCCAATGTTTTCGCAATCGAAGCTTCTGATGGCAATTGATCGTTGCGAATCAACTGATTTTGGCTAATGTAACTGAGCAAGTAGGCTTTTACTTGCTGTAAGCGCGTGCTGGTATTTATTTTCATAATTACCAAACCTGCTTGAAAGATTGGACGTCCAACGTCTTCATCATATAACAATTAATTGCTCGTGTCAATAGCCGGTTTGCGCGAATCATGGTTTTCTTTGGTCGAGCTTGTGTCACCCCTACAAAAAAAAATGCAAAAA
>CAYTKR010000048.1:15769-34705 GCA_964438295.1 uncultured Anaerolineales bacterium | reverse complement strand
ATGCATAGAGAGCTATCGTCATTCCCCCCCTCAAAACCAATAGGACGATCCCACTCATAAGCCCCCCCCCCGAGTGGTCTGTTCATCATCTAGTGATTTTGATGGAATATACTTTTGGGTTTCGTCAGAAGCGATATGGTCATCCTGAGCATAGACCAGTGGCACTCCAGCTAACAAGATTACATCCCTAGGTTGTAGGGTGCTTTGTGTAATTCTGCGGCCGTTAACGAAAGTTCCCCCTGTTGAGTCAAGGTCAAAGATCACATATTGACCGTTAGTGGCCCGCAGTTGAGCATGATGACGTGAAACGCGCGGATCATCGATGATCAACGAATTTTCAGACCGGCGGCCGATGTTTATGACCGTTTCATTTAGATTGAAAACCTGGCTGCCGTCGACAATCAGAAATGCATTGGGGGGAATATTTGTCGCGTCATCACTCTCTTCGTCGCCCACATCAATCGCGACAGTTTCATCGAGATTAGCTTGGCTGATACGGGCAACAATATCAATGTCCTCGATGTCCATATCAGGCTCGGGTAGGAGATTGATGGTGGGAGAGCTAAGAAATTGAAAACCGGCTTGTTCTCCGGCTTGATGAACTAGCGCAGCAATCTCTTTGAGTAGAACATCTTGCGCAGGTAATCCGCTGATATGTTGGGGGTGCAACTGGATGAAAAAGATGTCAGGCGCAAAATATCTGCCATCATCTCGTTTTTGGGCGCTCGTTTGCATCGCGGTGATCAATTGATGTGTCAAGTCATCTTTGGACAACTGCGGTGGGAGCAAACGAGCGATATGACCCTCTATCAGGGTTTGCAAACGAGCTTCGAGTAGGTCGAGTTTGTTGGTGAGGTTGTTCATTAGTCTCTCGGGAGCATGCCAATTATTGGCAAAGCTATTATAGAAGAGAGGTAGCTAATGAGCAAGTAATATAGTGTATACTGGGAATATGACTGGATTCCGCGAAATCGAACATACGGCGGATTGGGAATTGAACGTCTGGGCGCCTGATATGGTCAATTTGTTAGAACAGGCTGCCCGGGGAATGTATGCGCTTTCTCATACTCAGCTCGCTGATGGAGATAAAATTGAGAGAACTTTCCATTTAGCTTTCGCGGATCGTGAATCTTTGCTGGTTGATTTTCTTTCTGAATTATTGTTCTATGCTGAGGATGAAGACCTGGCTTTTGATGATTTTCATCTTGAATTGGATCGCAGCAGTTTCAAGGCGCGCATAGGAGGAGCGCAAATCAAAGATCAGGCCAAGGAGATCAAAGCGGTAACCTATCATGGCATGGCAGTCCGGGAGACAGAGCGCGGTTTAGAAGTGAATATTGTGTTTGATGTGTAGTGTAAGCGGAATGAAATCCGGAGAAATGGGTGCGCATCATGTAATACCACTTGGAGGTATGTGATGGTTGAAATATCTGACTTAAAAAAAATCAGCGATTTCGAGTGGGAGATTCCCAAATCCTTTCGGGCTGATATGCGGGTCCCGGTGCGTGTTTTTGTCTCTGAGCAATTGCTGAATGAAGCCATGCGCGACAAATCTTTAGACCAGGCCGTTAACGCAACTACATTGCCTGGATTAGTAGGTCATGTGACCGTAATGCCCGATATGCACCAGGGCTATGGATTTCCTATCGGTGGTGTGGCTGCTACCCGCTACCCCCAGGGAGTTATATCGCCTGGCGCGATTGGCTATGATATCAATTGCGGCGTGCGTCTCTTAGGGTCACAAATACCCTTTGGCGAAGCGCGCCCTTACCTGGATGACTTGGCGACAGTTCTGGATCGAAAATGTCCCAGTGGGGTGGGCAAAGGGGGTCAAATTCGGCTGAGCGAGAAGGAATTGAATCGCCTCTGTATCGAAGGCTCGCGCTGGGCTTTGAGCAAAGGCTATGCCACTCAGGCCGATGTGCGCCGCACTGAGGAACAGGGTCAGCTCAAGGGAGCTGACCCAAACAAGGTCAGCGAGCGAGCCAAAAAACGCGGCCGCCCTCAGGTGGGCACATTAGGCGCGGGCAACCACTTCATCGAGGTGGACCTGATCGAAGAGATCTACGATCCACAAGCTGCTCAGGTCATGGGTTTGGAGGAAGGCAATCTCGCCTTGCAAATCCATTGCGGCTCGCGCGGCTTTGGCCACCAGATCTGCTCCGACTACGTGCGTTCGTTCCAGGGAGCAGTCAAGCGCTATGGGATCAAATTGCCAGATCGCGAACTGGTCTGTGCACCTATGGATTCACCAGAAGGGGAGGCTTATCTGGCTGCCATGCGCTGCGCGGCGAATTATGCCTTCGTCAACCGTCAGGTATTGGCGCACTGGGCTCGAGAAGCTTTTGATGAAGTCTTGGGGCGCAGAGTCCGCAACACCAACCTGCATCAGATCTATGACATTGCCCACAATATGGGCAAAATCGAGACACATCAGGTTGAAGGAAAACGCTTGAAGGTCTGCGTTCATCGCAAGGGTGCCACGCGTGCCTTTGGCCCGGGATATGAGGACCTGCCAGAGGAATATCGCCACATTGGCCAGCCAGTGCTGGTTCCGGGTAGTATGGGGACGGCGTCTTGGGTGCTGGTCGGTACGGAGGGTAGCATGCAGCGTTCTTTTGGATCCAGTTGTCATGGTGCGGGACGAACTATGAGCCGCACCAAAGCCAAGAAAACCATTTGGGGAGAAGATTTGCGCAAAGGATTAGAGGAAGAAGGCATTCACATTCGCGCTGGTTCCATGGCTGGACTTGCAGAAGAAGCACCGGCAGCCTATAAAGATGTCGATTCCGTGGTTGAAACGGTTGCTGGCGCGGGGATTGCGAAGAAGGTGGCGCGGTTAGTTCCAGTGGCAGTTGTGAAGGGCTAGTTAGTGAGTTATGGGGGATTTAGAGATCTTTGATGGCCAACTCATTTTAAGTGAACGGTGCGCAAATGAAGAGTGGGAGCGAAAGCTACCACTCTTCATTTGCGTAGTCTACTCGATCGGCTCGAAGCGCGCTTGGAAGAAGCGCAAATACTGCGGTTCGTAGACCATCTTCAGGCCTTTGGTTTTCTTGCGGATGTCATAAACGGCTTTGAGACTCTCGGCGACCACATCCATATGTGCCTGAGTGTAAACGCGCCTCGGGATGGTCAAGCGCGTCAACTCCAGGGCTGGGTAGCGATGATCACCGGTTTTGGGGTCACGCCCCGCGCTGACCACACCGCGCTCCATCGAACGCACGCCAGAGTCCAGATAAAGTTGCGCAGCCAGCGTTTGGGCAGGGAACTGATCCTGGGGGATATGGTCGTAAAAGCGTTTGGCATCCACAAAGATCGCGTGCCCACCGATAGGTTCCATAATGGGGATCGCCCAGTCCAATAATAATTTCCCTAGATAGCGTACTTGTCGAACGCGTGAGGCAACATGATCGTCATGCACACCTTCTTCGATTCCGATAGCAAGGGCTTCCATATCGCGCCCGGCCATACCCCCGTAAGTGTGTAACCCTTCGTATACCACCACCATGTTGCGAGCCTTTTCGGCTACATCTTCTTGATTGACTGCCAGCCAACCGCCGATGTTGACTAGGTTATCCTTTTTAGCGCTCATCCAAGCACCATCGGTGTAGCTGCAGAACTCCAATAAAATTTCAGCGATAGATTTGTCGGCATAACCCTCTTCGCGCTCCTGGATGAAGAAGGCATTCTCATACATGCGCGTGGCATCTAAATAGACGCGAATGCCATGTTTATCGCAGAATTCTTTCAAAGCCTTTACGTTAGCCATACTGACTGGTTGCCCCCCGGCCATATTGACTGTTCCTGCCAGGCTGATGTAAGGGATCTTGTCTGCGCCGACTTCATCGACGAGTGTTTGCATTTTGTCGAGATCGACATTGCCTTTGAAGGGGTGCTGATCCGTGGGGTCATGGGCCTCATCGATGATTACGTCCACAAAGGTGCCCCCAGCGAGCTCCTGGTGCAGGCGCGTAGTGGTGAAATACATATTGCCAGGGATGTAATCGCCCTCGTTAATGATCGCCTGACTGATCAGGTGTTCCGCGCCGCGCCCCTGGTGGGTTGGTACTACATATTCGTAACCATAATATTTTTGGATAGCAGTTTCCAGATGATAGAAGTTCCGGCTGCCAGCATAGGCCTCGTCACCCAACATGATGCCAGCCCACTGGCGGTCGCTCATGGCGCTGGTGCCGCTATCCGTGAGTAGATCGATGTAGACATCTTCAGAGCGCATCAGGAAGGTGTTGAACCCAGCTTCTTGACAAGCTTTAACGCGTTCCTCTGCCGTAATCATTCGGATCGGTTCTACCATTTTGATCTTCCACGGCTCGGCCCACGAGCGACGACCAAATTGTTGACCCATGGTTTGGAATTTATGGTTGGACATACTGCCTCCTGTAGTTTGGGTTGGTTCTGTTAACTCAAGGGGATGACTGTCGAGTTCTTTACTTCTCTTAGAACAAGGCTAGTGTGAATTTGAGCGACTCCTGGAATGGGAGTCAAGCGATTGACCAGAAAATCTTCTAGATCCTCTGAATTGTGTGCAACAACTTTGAGAAGATAATCGTGATCTCCAGTGACAAAGTGGCATTCGAGCACTTCAGGCATCTCCTGCACCGCCTGATGGAATCCTTCAACCTGATCTGTGTCATGGAGTTGTAACCGGACTCGCACGAAACACAGCATATCGTATCCAGCTTGCTGCCGGTTTACGAGTGAAACATAGCGCTCGATGTATCCGCTTTCTTCAAGCCGGCGCACGCGGGCATGGGTGGCCGGTGGGGATAAATTCACCCGGCGTGCTAACTCAGTGTTGCTGATGCGGCCGTCTGCTTGCAGCTCGGCCAGGATTTGTTTATCGAGGTTATCAAGATTGATGTTAGTCATTGGATTATCTCTTAAAATATCTTAGTTGCGCGAAATAGTCAATGATTATTAAGTGAAAACAGAATAATGCAAAATTATTATTCGCAAATTTCATTTTTCAATTAGAAAAATTCTGCTGTATTTGCTTGGGCAGACCTTTTCGTGAATAACTGAAACCGAAAAATAGCTTGAAAATCAGATGAAATGATGTTGTATACTAAATCTGGAATTATCAGCCCATTAGCCAACGAACCGGAGATACCATGAGCGCAATACAATTATCTAATGTTAGTACCCACTTTGCCGAAAGACTTGCACAAAGTGATCCATTACTGGCGGATATTTTGAAGCGAGAAGGACAACGACAGGCAGACCAAATTGAGCTGATTGCATCGGAGAATATCGTCAGTCAGGCGGTGTTAGAGGCTCTGGGCGATACCATTACCAATAAAACTGTCGAAGGGTATCCAGGTGCCCGCTACCATGGTGGTGCCAAAGTGCTTGATGAAGCAGAAAGGGCAGCAATCGAGCGCGCTACTTCGTTATTCGAATGCCAGTTTGCCAACGTACAGCCACATTCGGGTTCCCAGGCCAACCAGGCCGTGTTCGTCGCGTTGCTCCAGCCTGGAGATACTGTCATGAGCATGACGCTCACTGCGGGTGGACATTTGAGCCATGGCGCGGCGCCCAACATGTCAGGTAAATGGTTCAATGCGGTGCAGTATGGCGTAGATCCACAAACGGGGTTGTTAGATTACGAGGAGCTTGAGCGCTTGGCTTTTGAGCACAAACCCAAGTTGATCATCGCCGGGGGTTCGGCATATCCAAGGGTGATTGATTTCGAGGCTATTCGTGCGGTTGCCGATCGTGTTGAGGCTACATTCTTGGTGGATATGGCCCACTTTGCCGGTCTGGTTGCCGGTTGTGTGCATCCCAGCCCTTTGCCCTATGCGCATATTGTCAGTTGCACAACCACCAAGACATTGCGCGGGCCGCGCGGCGGTTTGCTGCTCACTAATGCCCCCCAGTTAGCTAAGAAATTAGACTCGGCCATCTTCCCCGGGATGCAGGGTAGTTTACATCCCAACACCATTGCTGCCAAAGCCGTCTGTTTGGGAGAGGCACTACAGGCTTCCTTCAAGGTTTATGCTCAACAGGTGGTGGAAAATGCCAGGGCTTTGGCAATTTCTTTGGAGAAGCGCGGTTTGGGAATTTGTGCTGGAGGCACGGACACGCACCTTGTCCTGGTGGATGTGAAACCGAAGGGATTGTTGGGTTCACATGCCGAGCAAGCCTTGGAAGCTGCAAATATTACTTGTAATAAAAACCCCATTCCGTTTGACCCTGCAAACCCTAAAAAATGGACAGGATTGCGGCTTGGGGCGGCGGCGGGCACAACCCGCGGGATGGACACGGAAACCTTTACTCTAATTGGGAATTTGATCGCCGATGTACTAGATGCCTTGGCTGGAGGCGATGAGCCAGATAATAAGGTTGAAAATCGTGTCAAAGCCCAAGTGGCGCAGATATGTCAAAACCATCCGACCTATGTGATGTAAGAAGTTGACTTCTAATTTGATAATAGTATTAGGAAAGAGATTCCGCTAGAATTTATAGAGTGGTGGTGGCGAAGCCACCACCCTCTGTATTCCGGCGAGAATTTTAAATTGAGGAAATTATGTAGAGCTCTCGGGGGTTATTCAGTGAAAACATCATTCGAGAGATATCCTTGCCAGACTTTAGCAACTGGACCCTTCATGCAGACTTCGTAATTCTCATCAATAGATATCTTCAGTTCTCCTCCTTGCATATGCACAGTGATATCCCCATCGCATAATCCCAGCCGGTACGCGACCGCCGCTGCTGCACAACTGCTGCTCCCTGAAGCCAGTGTATAGCCCGCGCCCCGCTCCCATATTTCGATTTGAATAGTCTCTCGATCCGCTACCTGCATGAATTGTACGTTGGTACGGTTGGGGAAACGTGGCTCGATTTCAATCAACGCCCCCCATTTTTTTGCTTCTTCTGGCGAGATCTCTTCGCACAGGATTACACAATGCGGATTTCCCATGCTCACCGCGCAATATGTGAACTCTTGATCATCAATGAGCAGCGTTTCATTGATGACTTCACGTTGTGTACCTTCAACTGGGATTACGAGGCTATCGAAGTTGGCGATGCCCATTTCCACTAGAATTCTCTCACCATTCTGCTGAACCTGGGCTTTGACCATGCCTGCTTTGGTCTGGATATTGAATGGCTCTGAGCTCACTCGATTTTCATCCCAGAGATAACGGGCGAAGATTCGGAGGCCATTGCCGCTCTTCTCGGCTTCGCTGCCATCCGGGTTGAAAAAGCGCGCCTCAAAAATGTCTTCATCGAGCTTCGAACAGTCCAAAACGATGCCGTCGGATCCGATGCCTCGGTTGCGATCGCAAATTTGTTGGATTTGAATTGGGTTGAAAGGCGCGCCATAATCAGCTTGACGTAATACGAGATAGTCGTTTCCCAAACCGTGATATTTTTGGAAAAGAACTGAAGACAACTTTGCCTGGGTTTTAGGCAAGGGTTTATCCTGGCGAACCAGGTCGTCGGGAGTTTCGCGGCTGCGTATCAGTGTGGCTTCGCCGTCCTCAAGCCAAAGTACCGCGGGGCGCGTGGCACCATTATAATTGCTGGCCATGCTAAGCTGGTAAGCTCCACTAACGGGGATGACGATGAGTTCTCCAGGTTCGATATCGGGCAGGGGTAGTGCCTCAACGAGCACATCACTGCTTTCACAGAAAGGTCCCCCCAGCCAAGCCGGTGGCAAATCTGATATAGATCGCAGGGGATCGCGCACTGGCAAGGCTGTATAGCGCGCCTGATATAGGGCCATGCGAGCGTTATCGGCCAAGCCTCCATCCAACAGTATCCAGCGCCGTTCAGGCATGTGTTTGACTGTCCCAACCCTGTATATGGCAACTCCAGCCCTTGCTACCAGGCTGCGGCCTGGCTCCAATTGCAGGTGTGGGAGCGGGATTCCTCTTTGGGAGCAGCCATCCACTACGGTTCCAGCCGCGAAGCGAACGAAATCTTTAATCGAAGGATGCGGTAAGTCATCTTCATGATAGGGAACGCCCCAGCCTCCTCCAAGACACAAAGTCCAATCGGCGCCCAATTGTAATTCTTCGGCAAGATCCAATGTTCTTTCAACGGCATGTTCAATTGGGTCTGGGATATGGAATTGTGAGCCCAAATGAAAATGGAGTCCGTTGAAGGGTAACTGGTTTGTTTGGCAAATGTGAGCTCCTTCTACGATCTCCTCTCCGCTCATGCCGAATTTACTATCGTGCTGACCGGTTTGAATGTGCGCGTGCGTTTCAACAGCTTCCCCAGGTTTGAAGCGCAACCACAAGTTAGGGAGGGGGCCCTCAGCATTTGCAGCCAGAGCCTTTATCCGAGTCAATTCAGTCAAGTTATCGACCACGATGGTTCCTGCTTGAGCCAGACCAGCCTTAAGCACTTGCTGGGATTTGTTGACCCCATGCAGGAGGGTGCGCATTCTTGGCACTTCGGCGGCTTCCGCAATGCGTAGTTCACCGAGTCCGGTGCAGTCCACCCATAGGTTGTGGCGCTGGGTCCATTGTGCCAATGCTAGGCAAAAGAATGCCTTACCTGCGTAGGTTATGTCTGCCTGTCTAGGATAGAACTCAGCCAGTGCTTGCTGATATGCATTGACAGCTCCATCCAGCGTGGCGGCATCGTAGATGTAGAGTGGTGATCCGAAGCGAACCGCTAATCCAGCCAGGTCGCAACCGGCAATGTTGATGTGCTCTCCAGATGAAGTCGTTTCGATTTCGGTTGTGAGCGGGAAGAGTTGAATTCTTGACGGGATTTTCATATTTGGACCTGGTAGAGGGAATATCTTTTGATGTGGATTCTAGCACAGCAAATTAAATGAAAACTGGGGAGCAGGCGCACTGCTCCCCAGTGATTCACTAGTAATAGTTGTTGCCCGAAAATCTTAGTGGTGCAAAATTTGCTGCAAGAACAGCCGGGTGCGCTCTTCCTTGGGGTTGTTGTAGAAATCTTCGGGGGTATTCTCTTCGACGATTTTCCCAGCATCCATGAAGATGATGCGGTCAGAGACTTCTCGGGCGAAGCCCATCTCGTGCGTTACTGCCAAAATAGTGTAGCCGCTTTTTGCCAGATCGCGCATTACGTCCAGTACTTCTTTGATCATTTCCGGATCAAGGGCAGATGTCGGCTCATCAAAGAGCAGGATCTTGGGCTGCATCGACAGCGTGCGGGCGATGGCCACGCGTTGCTGCTGACCACCGGAAAGTTGTCCGGGGTATTTGTTGGCTTGTTCCGGGATACCGACTCGAGTCAACCATTTCATGGCAACTTCTTCTGCGCGGTCACGTGACCACTTGCGCACATTGATCGGCGCTAAAGTGATATTGTCCAACACTGTCAGGTGCGGGAAGAGGTTGAACTGCTGGAAGACCATGCCCACCTCACGGCGAACTTCCTGGATGTTGCGGATGTCGTGGGAAAGTTCGGTGCCATCGATGATAATGCGGCCTTCCTGGTGTTCTTCCAGGCGGTTGAGGCAGCGAATGAAGGTCGACTTACCTGATCCCGAGGGACCGATGATCACG
Source organism: uncultured Anaerolineales bacterium (assembly GCA_964438295.1). GTDB lineage: Bacteria > Chloroflexota > Anaerolineae > Anaerolineales > UBA11858 > NIOZ-UU35. The sequence goes on along the minus strand of CAYTKR010000048.1, from coordinate 25,187 downwards.
ATCACCTCGCCGGGTTTTACCCTGAGGTCTACACCACGCAGGGCCTCAAACTCGCCAAACCATTTATGGACATTCTCAACAATGATGATCTCATCTACAAAGCTTTGTGCTGGGCCTTCAAATTCCATTTGTCGTTCTCCTTTTAATCATCAGTCATTCTGAAACTATGACTGCAGATTGTCAATGATAGTGTCCTTTTTATCGTTCTCCGACGCCTAATTGGGCTTCCAGTCTTCGACTGTACGAAGACATGATGAAACTGCCTAAGAAGTAAACCAATCCCATGAAGACGTACAATTCGAGACGCAGTCCCAGCCATTGAGGGTTGGAACTGATCACCCGGTTGATACCCAAGAAGTCGAATAGGCCGACGATGGAGACCAACGAAGATGATTTGAACGCGCCGATGAACTCTCCTACGATAGCGGGGATCACAATACGCAAGGCTTGCGGCAGGATGATAAAGCGCATTTTCTGCATGGTATTGAAACCCAGCGCATCGGCGGCTTCGTACTGGCCGTTGGGAATCGCCTGCAGCCCACCGCGGATAGTCTCTGCAGAATAGGCGGCAGCGAAAAGTGTATACCCGACGATCACCGGCCAGGGCTTAGCGATTTTCGCACCAGCGTCGAAGAAAAATGGTGCCATGTTGATGCCCATGAAGAGCAGCGTGATCAGCGGAACGCTGCGGACGAGTTCGATGAACATGGTGCTGGCACCTGCCACCATATTGCCTTTGAACATGCGATGGATTAAGTAGGCGATGCCAAGTATGAGCAGCGGCCAGAAGGACATAATCTGTTCAACCATGTTGCGGGAAGTTTCCAGCAATCCAGGTGTTGTGGTGAAGCCCCAGGTTGTTGCGCCAATAGCCGCAGGCCAGATGATCCAGGCGGGGATGCCAAAAACATCACTTTGGCGGGCCAATGCCAGTACCATCCCCAATGGCAAGGAGAGCACAATTACAGAGCTTGCTATGATCAAAGTCAAGAGGAACCCCCCCCATTCATCTACGTTGATGGGGGGAAAAAATTCATTATTACCAATTGCCCACCAAAGGGAATAGAGAACTGGCCAAATTGCGGCTGTACCGATCAAACTTGTCCAACTGAAGGGAATCACTTTTTGCCACCAAAGCAATACGTAGATTGCTAATAGAACTGCCATACCGGTAAGTGTTCCTTGTATGTTGTAGGGATTATTGGGTACACCGGCTAAAAATACGTAAAGGATAACGGGCGAGAGTATCCATAGCCCATTAATGACATTTCGAACAATCCTCAATTTTTCTTTCAAGGCAGGGCGGTTGGCTATGTAGGTGATGAGCCACATACCCAGGATATAGAAAAGCGCTGTCCATACTCGCCACGAATATTCTGGCCCAAGTACTCCTGTAGCGAGAAGTTTACGGGCGCCTACGATGACGCCCCAGGTTGCACCATCGTCAGGTTGTAATTCTGGTGCAGTAAGCGCTGGGTCAAAAGTCGCATTGATGATTCCCCAATTTGCAATGCCAATGACCGCGTTGACCAGAACCAAGAATAGGAAAAGGGTAAGTATCGTGTTAGAGATAGAACTGAGTAAGTTATCTTTTAGCCAGCGGCTCAAGTTCGTGTGGCTTTTACGAAATTCTCCAAAGATTACCATGAAAATTCCCAACAGCCAGGTGACAAAAACAACGATGGTCGAAGTGGGGGATTCCTGAAATTGCCCGTTTCCGTAAACACCGGTTATGACTGCCAACACGAGAACGATTAGCATCTGGTGCCAGGAGCCAGTCAGGTTATCTTGTAGGAAATATTGCCAGTTAAAGCCTCTGCCAGTGGAGGTTTCATTCTGAGTAGTAGGTTCAGTATGTGTAGTCATGTTTATCTCTCCACCAGTTTAATCTTCTCGTTATACCAGTTCAGTAAGACTGAGAAGCCCAAGCTGATCAGCATATAAACCAGCATGATCAGGACAAACATCTGTAATACTCGCCCCGACTGGTTCATGACGGTATATGACGCGGCATACATATCTGGGAAGCCGATCGCGATACCCAGACTGGTATCCTTGGCCAGACTGAGCGCCACACCGATTCCAGGCGGGATAATCACCCTCAATGCTTGCGGCAAGACGATCAATTGCAGCCTTTGCCCTTCATTCAAACCTAAAGCCCTTGCTGCTTCCGACTGACCTTTCGACACCGAAAGAATACCCGCACGCACAATCTCGGCCAACGTACCACCGTAGAAAAGCACCAGGGCCATTAATAGGGCGGTAAATTCTGGCTTCATACGCGATCCGCCAACCAAGTTTAGACCTTCACGAGTGGGAAGGCTCCATACTATAGGACTTTCTTTAATGGGGAGTATCAGGTGACTGCTGGGATTTTCTAAAGTACCCCGTTCGGCTGCTAAGATCGATTTTGTGGCAGCAAAGGCTTCACATTTTTCATCAACGTATCTATCCGTGGCTTGGTCTGGCCGATCAGAGCGGCGGACTCTGTGGGGAATCCCCATTTGCCGCAGTTGTTTTGTAAAATTGTTCTCCGATGGCGAATCTTCAAGAACGCAAACCTGAAAAGCAACATCTTTGATTTCGTCATCCGTAAGATTTTTGAATTCATCAATGTGGTTCAGCCCACTGCGTTGTAACATCAACTTCTCGATATCACCTAATTCACGGATGCGGCTGGCATTGGTTACCATGAGTCCTTGGGTTTCGGAAACTGTGCCGGATACGATCCAACCCAATGCTGCGATGATAATGAAAGAAATGATACCCGTTGAAAAACGGTTGCTTGGCTGTCCGGTACGTTCTTCTCTACGTCCGAGAATTACCCAAAGAACCTGAAATTGGATAATACCTAATATTAGGAATGCCAACCAGATAGCTGCGGAAGTGGTGAACTGGATGCTTGGGATGTTCAATCCGCGTTGAGAAAAATATATAGGTAATCCGAAGGGTTGTAATGCTTCGTCAAGTACGGGGGCGGCCAATATGACGCCGAAATATATGAAAAAGATCTGGATGAGCAATGGCGTATTGCGCATCAATTCTACATATCCTAACGCCAATTTGCTTATCAGCCAATTTTCTGATAAGCGGGAAATGCCGGCGACTGTTCCGAGAATGGCGGTTAGGATCACACCAAAAATGCCAACTTTTAAGGTATTGAGAACGCCAACAGTAAAAGCGCGCCAATAGGGATCAGTGTTGACATAGTCGATCATTGAGTCCGAAATGTCAAATCCAGCTTCGCTCTCCATAAAATCATAAGCACAGCGATAGCTGAAGGTGCCATCCCGGCAGATGAACTGCGATTCACCCAGTTTTTGCGCATTATCTGCGAAATTGCCACCAATGGCTCGAGCGCCAAAAATAATTAAGATAATGAAGCCGATCTGCCCCAATACGCCGAGGACGCGCACATCGAACAGGTATCCCAAAATCGTCCGCCATAGGGGGGGCTGGGCTTCTGCCGACGTTGAGGCGGGTGGTTGCGTCATGCGATTTCTCCTTTCATTGATGGGACAGGGAAATACATCTGAAATTAAAGAGTGCCTGCCACTCTGAAAGTGGCAGGCACTAGGGTAGTTATGATCTAGCGGAAAGGCGGAGCATAGAGAATGCCGCCATTTGTCCAGAGATTGTTCAAACCACGGGGCACTTTGTATACACTGTCTTCGCCCAGGTGGCGCTTGTAGATCTCACCATAGTTACCAACTTGAGTGATAACCTGGTAGCAGAAGTCGTTGTTCAGACCCATGGCCTGGCCCAGGTCACCTTCGACACCGAGCAAGTTGAGGATCTTGGGGTTGTCGCTGCCCAGCATTTCATCGGCATTGGCGGCGGTGACGCCCAGATCTTCGGCCAAGATGGTGCAGTTGACGGTCCACTTGACGATGTCGAACCAGTTGTCGTCACCATGGCGTACCAATGGTCCGAGGGGTTCCTTGGACATGGTCGCTTCCAGAATAACGTGATCTTCGGGAACGGCCAACAACGCGCTGTTGGCGATCAAGCCTGATTTGTCAGTGGTCCAACCGTCACAGCGGCCATCATCGTAGGCCTGGCGCACGTCATTGGTCTCAGCGAACACAACGGCTTCGTATTCGATGTCGAGGCCGCGGAACACATCGGCCAGGTTCTTCTCGGTGGTGGTACCGGCGTTCACACAAACCGTGCCGCCATCCATATCCTCAAGTTCCACAATACCGGATTCCTTGCGGACCAACATGCCCTGACCATCATAGTATGTGGTGGGGGCGAAGTTGAAGCCCAGCGAGGTGTCACGGCTGATGGTCCAGGTGGTGTTGCGGATCAAAACATCGATCTCACCACTCTGTAGGATGGGGAAGCGCTCACTGGCATTGCTGGAGCGGAATTCTACCCCTTCGGCGTCACCCAATACGGCAGCAGCAACGGCTCGGCAGTAGTCGGCATCAAAGCCTTGCATTTCGCCTGCATCATCGACATAGCTGAAGGCCAACAGGGCGCCGCTAACGCCACAATTCAGAATGCCGGCATCTTGTACTGCGCCAAGGGTGTCACCAAGATCAGCTTCCTGGGCTGTCGTGGGAAGCACCACGCCCATGATCAAGATCGCCAGTAGAGCTACAATCAGTAATAGTCTGTTCGACATTTCTTACTTCTCCTTTGGAAAATTACTAAATGGGTAAATGGATATAGATTGTGGGGATTTGATAGGGGGAATTTGTTCGCTGCACCTCCTCATCTCTCACAGAAAGAACTTATTCTGTTTACTAATTTGGGAATAAATTTGCGTTTATATAACGCGCCTGCTCATTATACAGGAAAATTACCGGAAATTTCAAGAGAAAAAAGAAAAACTTACGTTTTTTTTGGAATCTTTATGTTTTCGCTGGTAAAATCCCAAATATGAAGCAGAATTGTTACGATATTCCCAATTTTTGGTTCCTCACCAACAGAACATAACACAGTATAGCATAAAAAAATTTGTATAAGCTGATTTTGAGAGGATGCGATGAAAATTCTCCTACTTGGCACGGGACTACAAGGAAAAGCCGCCTTGCATGATTTGGTGAATAGCCCAACGGTTTCACAGGTCACTGCGGCAGATATCAATTACGATGATTTGAACGCCTTTGTGAGCAAATTAGTGACGAACAAGGTGACCGCGGTGCAACTGGATGTTCGCGACCAGTCTCAGGTAGCGGAGCTCTTGGGGGGAGCGGATGCGGTCATCACGCTTTTGCCAAAGGATTTTCGATTGGAGATGGCAAAAATGGCTGTTGCTAAGGGGGTCCACTTCATTGAAACTTCATACACGATGCCGGAATACGAAGAATTGGGACGGGAAGCGGCTGCCAAAGGTGTGACCATACTCCCAGAGTTCGGTCTCGACCCTGGAATTGACCTGGTATTAGCGGGACGCGCCATCAAAGAGCTGGACGAAGTGCAGGAACTGCATGCCTACGGGACGGGTGTTCCTGAACTCCAGGCCGCGGACAACCCCCTGAAGTACAAAATTTCCTGGACATTTGCCGGGGTATTGAGCGCTTATCAGCGTCCGGCGCGTATGCTCAAAGATGGACAGGTTGTCGAGCTGACCCCCAGCGAGATGTTCGATGAGAAATATCTGCACCAGGTTGATGTGGAAGATGTCGGCCTAATGGAAGCCTATTTCAATGGCGATGCGGTGAAATATCTGGATATCTTGGGGATCAAAGGATCAACCCAAACGACAGGGCGCTACTCCTTGCGTTGGCCTGGGCATTCTGCTTTTTGGCAGAAAATGTATGATCTGGAATTCCTTCAAGATGAGCCAATCCAGGTTGGGGATGCGAGAGTATCCCCCCGGCAATTCCTTCACGATTTATTGTCGCCCCAACTACAATACCGGCCAGATGAGCGCGACATCGCAGCAATCCGCATCGATGTGCGCGGCATCAAGGATGGAAAACGTAAAAGGCTTATCTATCAAATGGTGGATTGGCGGGATCTGGAGACGGGTTTTCTAGCCATGCAGCGGACAGTCGGTTACACGGCCAGCATTGGGGCGCAGATGATATTGCGGGGGGATATTCAAAAAAGAGGCCTGCTTGAGCCGGGGAACGATGTGCCTTCCGACGTGTTGATTGCCGAACTAGAAAAACGTGGCATCAAAATCAGCCGCTTTGAAAAAGAATGGTAGAAAATTTTATTGGGTGATATGATGAATCATTAGGAAATCAGGAATCCAGGAACGCTGAAAGAAATTTCATGGATTCCTGGATTCCTAATAGATTTTTCCCATAGCAACATTACAATTTGGGCAACACAATCGACTGCTGTTTCTGGTATTTGCCCTTCTTATCGGCGTAGGATGTCTCGCATACTTCGTCGGCCTCGAAGAACAACACCTGGGCAATCCCTTCATTGGAATAGATTTTCGCGGGGAGCGGGGTGGTATTGGATATCTCTAATGTAACATAGCCTTCCCACTCAGGTTCGAAGGGAGTCACGTTGACGATAATCCCACAGCGGGCGTAGGTGCTTTTTCCTAAACAAACGGTGAGCACACTGCGCGGGATGCGGAAATACTCCACGGTACGGGCTAACGCAAATGAGTTAGGCGGGATGACGCACACATCTCCCTTGAAATCGACCATCGAATTGGTAACGAAATTTTTGGGATCGACTGTCGCGGAATACACATTGGTGAAGATCTTAAATTCGTCTGTTACACGCACATCATACCCATAAGAAGAAACCCCATACGAAATCACACCGTTGCGGACCTGATTTTCTGCAAAGGGTTCGATCATGCCGTGTTCTGCTACCATTCTGCGGATCCAGTGGTCAGGTTTTAGGCCCATGTTGTTCTCCTTTGGCGTTGCGGGACCCGGTTTCTGCGGGTTGAAATCGATCTCTTGAGCGGTTTAAGAATGGGGCAAGTTTACCATGGCTTTTTTTGTGATCTAGGCCTATCAACATTAAAATATTTGCATCAAATCAATCTCAATGGACGATTTCCCGAAACTAGAGTGGATAGCATGCTTAGCATACCATCCACTCTAGTTTCGGGGCAATTGTTACGGTCGAGGAATATCAGGGCAGGTATTGTTTGGCGGCCTCGATCACTGCATCGATGCTAATATCGCTGGACACTTCGATGACCTCGTTATCGACAACCATAGTACCAACGAAGTACGGACCCTCATCATCACTCCAATCTTCGATCAACAGTTCAGTTTCTCCCAGGCCGATGATCTCATCGGCGAATTCCTCGGCGATTTCCTGAAGAAAAGCGGCCATTTCATCGTCATACTCGCCCAGTGAGTATATGTCTACGAAGCCCAGATCAGTTTCTTCAGTAGAAATCAACTCTTCATCCGCATAATATGCCTCGTCCCATTCATCTTCCCAATCATCCTCGTCATTGCTTATTGGGTAGCTGTCCTGCTCGGGTAAGGGGGTTTCACCACTGAGATAGCCTTGGATCCAGGTGTCATAGCTGGCTACGCGGGTATAGACTCCGTATCCGCCTGGCAGGCCGCAGCCATCGCCCCAACTGATCACACCAGCCAATGCCCAGTTATTTCCGTTGGGAACAACCAGCGGACCACCGCTATCTCCATCGCAAGCGTCTGCACCGCCGCTTTCTAATCCTGCGCAGATGACCGTGCTGTCCACATCCCGGCCGTAGGTAGTTTCGCATAGCGCGTCACTGACGATTGGAACAGAAACGCCGTGCAAATTGTCAGGATAGAACTCTTCACCCTTTTCAGGGATCAAACCCCATCCTGTTACCTGGGCTAACGTGGCAGCATCGTCCAGGTGCTCATTGGAATTGGTGACCAGAGAGATTGGCTGTCCGGCGGTGGCTGGCGCCGCCAAATGGATCAGGGCGATATCATGGAATTCGTAATAATCCGGATGCATGATCAGGTGCGTGACATCGAGACGCTCTCCCTGGCTGCTGCTGAGTTGGTGGCGCCCGACGACGACCTCGACCTCGGCAGCGCGCATCTCTTCGATGCAATGGGCCGCGGTTAGCACCCATTGCGGAGCGATCAGCGTTCCGCCACAGAATGTGCCGTCGTAGGCCTCGATGCCATCATCCACCAGGGCGACCATCCAGGGTTGCGCACCGAGCGTGGCTTCAGTTTTGCCGGTGATGCCATATTCAGGATAATCATCATCGTCTGCGCTGTGTCGGTATCGATCTGGTGCCAAAGCATCCTTGTTTTCGATTGGGCCGAGTTGTGCGGCAAATCCGATGATGAAAAATAATGCGGTCAGCATAAGCAAGATACGAGTGTGAATATACGTTTTTTTCTGCATGACTACCTCCAAAATGTAAGCTCAGATTTAGCATCATTTTAGAGATTTCCAGCCAGATGCACATCGGGCTGGAGGGGGAAATTAGTTTAAGACTTTAGGTGGAAGAAACTTTCAGACCGGGGAGGGTGAGGTCACCAACCGCTGGCTGAAAAGACAGCCTCTAGCAAAGCAGTTCGCTCCTCGGGAGTCATCGGCCTTGGGCGGGCATAGTCGATGAACATGATCGTCAGCAATTCGGTGCTGACATGTCGCCCACCATAGAAGACATGCCGGTCGATGAAGCCTTGGCGTGTGCCCGTACTGACCCCGAATTGATCGAAAAAAAGGTTGCCCAAGCCGTGATGGACAAGACCCCCATTCGAGAATTCCAGGGCTTGGGGGTGGTGCGCCTGGCTGCCGCTGACGATGGCCGCCCCCTCGGAGGTCATGCGTTGTGCGTCACGTATTTGATTACCTTGGGCTGCATAAGTGTAATATTCGAAATGTTGGAAGGTGACGATGGGCAAAATGCTTTCGTCCCGCAGCCTTTCGACTTCAGCAGCCATCCAGTTGAAGTCACACCCCACCGCGCCGGGGTTCGATTGGCTGGCCCCAGCATAGCCACCTCCTTTAGCGTTGCAGCCGATAAAGGCCAGGCGGTTGCCATTGTGCTCGATGATCACAGCCTGGCGCCCTTCCTGGATATTCGCCCCGCCGCCATAGGTCAGCCAACCTCGCTGTTCATACATATCAAGAGTGTGAAGCATAGCCTGAGCGCCCCAATCGCCAAAGTGATCTCCCGTGAGTTCAACGATGTCGGTACCGATGACTTCTAATAGCTCGATATATTTATCGCGACTGCAAAAGCGCATCCCCTCCTGCACCGGGTCGGGGTAAGGACAATCGATTGCGAAAGGTACCTCGTTGCTGATATGGGTGATATCAGCGCTCGTCAGCCAATGCGCGACATCCTGGGCCGGGTAGGTCACGCCCTGACGCTCCATGGTGAATGCCGTCGCCCGCACCAAGGCGGTCACACCGGTCATGGCCAGAGTGGTCAATTTGTCTGCCTGACGATTGCTCTTTGGGATATACAGCCCTCCTGGTAGATTTCCAATCAGGGAGATAGGGATGGCGAGTTCAT
>CAYTKR010000048.1:0-15669 GCA_964438295.1 uncultured Anaerolineales bacterium | reverse complement strand
GTTCATCCCAGGCTCTGTCCAACAGTTCCGACGCCGGGGATGTTCGCACTGCCCCTGGGGCGGGTTCTCCCCAATATGCAGAAATTGCCTCCAGGGTTGAATCTGCCATCAAAAGCGCATCCCCACCAAAGAGTTTGTCTGATGAGCCCTGCCAGGCGTTGATTAAATCCCAGGAAGAGACTCCATCGCTCACTGTCGGGAAAGGTGCCACCAGCGCGTAGACCCACTGTCCAGCGCGATTTTCATCCCCAATTCGAATTTGCACCGCCGCGGACCCTGAGTCCGAAGAGAATCCCCATTGATCAGGTAGTGTGATTTGGTTTCCGAGTGAGTCTGCCAGGTATGGAGCCAGCCAAACGCTGTAAGGTGAAGGCGTTGGTGAGAGAGTTGCAGTTGGGGGGGCGGGTGTGGGAGAGATGGGTGGAGTGCTGGTCCATTGAATGGGCTGGAAAGGGGTATTCGTTGGGGCAATGGCACCAGGAAGGAGGGGTGCTAGGAACGCGTTAGCCGGCGCGTTTCGTACACACCCCACAAGCCCCAAAAGAAAGACGAATGCGAATATTCTCGCTCGTACCCCCATGCTCTCGTGTGTCCTCACTCTTCCAACTCGCGCGCATCGAAGACAATCATCGTAATCTGCCCAGGCAGCACCTCGACCTCGTATACCTGCAGGCCGCGCGCTATGAAGCTGACGCGATACTTCCCTGCAGGCAAATCACCTAGAGCGAAATTCTCTCCCCAGATGTTATCCCCATTGACCGTCCAATCGGAGTAGGCATCCACGTAGTAGGCCGCAATGCTCTCATCGCTATCGGGAGAGAGTTGTTCGATGGTTATCTGTGTGTTGTAAATTGGAGAGCCGAACTCATCTAGGATTTGACCAGCGATGACGCCATAGGGTTGGCCATTATCATCGTTGTGCGGTCGCAGCCAGAGGTCAGGATTGCGCGTTTTTCGGAAACTGTTCTCACCCTGGCGCACCTCGAAATGCAGGTGCTCCCCTACGGCCCAACCTGTGAATCCCACGGTCCCGATCGATTCCCCCATGTTGACATGTTGATCGACTTCTACATGGATTTCATAGAGATGCCCATAAAGGGTGAAGACCGGTTCATCGATTCCTGGCAAATTGTGTTCGATGATCACCAGATTTCCATAAAAGCCAGGTACAGCAGCATATGGAGTTTGGTAATCATTCCCAGCCACAATGACAACGCCATCCGCCGCGGCCAATACTGGCGTGCCTTGAGGATTGACGAATTCCACCCCGATATGCGTCTCGCGCAGGCCATCTTGCGTGCTGCCATAGCGATACGTAGGGTCGATAACATCCACGAGTTCGGCCGCGATTGGTCGAGAAAGGTGGAAGTGCCCAGCGTAGTTACAGATATCCGGCGGACAAGGCGTAGGTGTGGGTGGCAGGGGAGTAGGAGTCGGGGGCTGTGGAGTTGAGGTGCTGGGGGGCGTTGGAGATGATGTAGCATTGATTACTGATAACTGCTCACTGGTCACGGTTAACTGTCCAGCGTCCAACGTCGAACGCTCAGTATCTGCAGGCGCGCAGGCTGTAACTCCAGTTAGAAATACAGTAGTAACCAGAATACACGCCAAGCAAACTTGCAACTTGTAACTTGCAACTTGTAACCGCATTAAAGCGCTAATCCCCCGCGTTCGATCAACTGCTCTTTCAGTTGCGCTTGCAACGTCGTGGCCTTTTCATCTAAAGTTTGGAGTTCACCCAAGAGAGTTTCAACAGCGGCTTTGTCTTTCATCCCCAACACGTTAATACGCACGTTGTATCCTGCGCCAGTCAACGAGGCCTGCGCCATAGCCGCCCCGCTGCCCGCGTCGGTGATAGCATTGGCGTTGCCGTGGCTGGCCGCTTCCAGGGCCAGTTCCATGACCCGCACCGCCTGGCTGGCGACTTCCAAGGGGATTTCTGCCGCGTGCAAAGTGGCTTCTTGAATCTGTGCGGCGCGGTTGGGGTTGTCCTTGGAAAGTTTGAAGGCTGCCATAATGGCCTCAAAGGCTTTGGCATCGCGCTCCACAGCGGTTGTCAATTCAACTCTTAAGGCCTCAGTTTCCTCGAGGACCTCTTGCATTTTCGTTTCGACCTCGGCGTATTTCTTTTTCCCAATGGTCAGGCGCGCCACCATGGCTACCAGACCGGCTGCCATAGCCCCGGCGTACGCTGCCGCAGAACCTCCGCCAGGAGTCGGCTCGCCATTGGCCAGTTCGTCTAAAAACGTTTCACGTTCAACGTTTGAACGTTCCAACGTTGACATTGCGGAATATAATTTGTTTTCGAGAATTTGCTCGGGTTCGAATTGATCGAGTTGCGTATACCACACCGCCGCATCGATTAGTGCATCTTGCGGAATCAGACCAACCAACTCGCTGTGATGGATACCAACGCCATAGCGTTCGGCCTCGCGCCGGATGGTTTCGACCACCAGGGCGATGGGAGTCTTGCGGAAGTTGGTCAGGTTCATAGAAACCTGGGCACGCCCATCGACCAGCAAACCCATGCCTTTTACGTAGCGCAACCCGCCTGAAGAATGCCGGATGGTTTTGCCGATCTTCTTGGCGATCTCGACATCATCTGTGGTCAGGTAGACGTTGTAAGCAATCAGGAACTCACGCGCCCCAATGACCGTTGCCCCTGCGGTGCCCAATTCCTTGGGACCAAAATCGGGTGCCCGGAAGGGCTCCGAGGCGATGACGTCTTTGAGTGTTTCATACTCACCCCTGCGGATGACCTCTAACCGAGTGCGGTCAGATCTCAGCGCGGCTTCTTCGTATAAAAATACGGGAATATTCAACTCCTCGCCAACGCGTTTGCCCACTCTCCGGGCGATCTCTACACAGTCGTTCATGGTTGCCCCAGAGAGGGGGATGAAGGGGAATACATCGGTAGCTCCTATGCGGGGATGCTCACCCGTGTGCCGGGTCATGTCGATAAGTTCGGCTGCTTTAGCAATGGCCTGAAAGGCTGCCTCTTCAACCCCAGGTGGCGAGCCGACATACGTGATCACTGTGCGATTATGGTCATTATCGGAATGGTGATCGAGGACATGAACGTCCTCCACACTGGCAATGGTCTGGCTAATAGCCTGGATCACTTCCGGGCGACGAGCATCGGAAAAATTAGGAACACATTCGATTAGTTGGGTGGTCATAAGTGCCTCAGGTAGTTGGTATCGTGTATTTGGTATCAACACAATTATACTCAAGCATGTTGAAGTTGCCGGTTTGAGTCTGCCTATTTCCATGGCAATTCCGAAAGACTCTTTGAGTCTTCGTGCCTTCGTGGTAAAGTGTTTAACGATTACAGAATCCATCAGGTCTAACCAAAGGGAGATTGCTCATGCCTGCTAATCAAACATTCCTCGGCTCTTTTGCCCGCGCCGTTCTCGCCTGGATGAGTCGTCGAAGGCTGCCTCAGATGAATGGAGAGATCAGCTTGCCTGGATTGGATGCCCCTGTTGAGATTTACCGAGATCAATGGGGGATTCCTCACATCTATGCGAGTTCATATGTTGATGCCCTCTTCGCCCAAGGGTTTGTCCACGCTCAGGATCGGCTCTTTCAAATGGAGCTCAACCGTCGCACGGCGCACGGAAAACTCAGTGAAGTCTTCGGTGAGTTGGCTTTGGACACCGACCGCACGGCGCGCACTTTTGGATTCAGCCGTCTTGGCCGTGCCGATTGGGAGTTAGCCAGCGACGGTTTGAAAGAGAGCATGTCCGCGTATGCAGCGGGAGTGAACGCCTTCCTGGATCACCCCAAGTCCAAGTTGCCGGTCGAATTCACTTTGTTGGGGTTCAAACCCCAATCCTGGAAAACCGAAGATACCATGGCGTTCGGTCGCGTGATGATTTGGCAACTTTCCCATGCCTGGCAGGGCGAGCTCATTAGGGCTGAAATCATCGAAAAGGTCGGCGCAGAGCGCGCGGCTGAACTGGAGATTTACTACCCTGCGGAGAACCCCATTAGTCTTCCCAAGGGTATCGAATTCAACGCGCTTGACCCCGATGGATCGTTTCGAAAATCGACAGGCCCTTTCTTGGAGCGAGGGAAAGGCAGCAATGCCTGGGTGATCTCGCCTCCTCGCAGCGAAACGGGGAATGCTGTTTTATGTAATGACATGCACCTGGCTCTTTCCATGCCATCCTTGTGGTATGAAGTTCACCTCAATGGGGGAGATGATTTCCATACCACAGGTGTCAGTTTACCTGGTGTACCGATGGTCTTGGTCGGCCACAATGAACGTATCGCCTGGGGCATGACCCTGGCCTTCACCGATGCCGAAGATCTCTTCGTCGAGCAAGTCGATTCCCAGAATCGCTACCTTTACAAAGATGAATGGCATGATTCCGAGATCATCGAAGAAGAAATCCCCGTGAAAGGGAAAAAAGAACCCCACCTAGAGAATATCATCATCACCCGCCATGGCCCGATTATCACGGATGTACTTGGTCACGCCACCCAAAAGATAGCCGTCAACTCCATGGCTTTGAAGCCTGCGCGAACCTTCGATGGTTGGTTGCAGCTCAATAAGGCCAAAGGTTGGGACGATTTCGTCGTGGCCATGCGCTTGATCGAAGCCCCGCAGCTCAATGTGGCCTATGCTGACGTGGAGAACAATATCGGTCATTGGGTGACAGGCAAAGTGCCCCTTCGTGCCAAAGGAGATGGCAGCGTTCCCTCCCCAGGTTGGACAGATGAGTATGAATGGATCGGTGAAGTGCCCTTCGAGGAAATGCCTCATGCCCTCAACCCTGAACAAGGCTATCTGGTCACCTGCAATCATAAGATCGTTCCTGATGATTACCCACATCAGTTGGGCCGCGAGTGGATGAATGGCTACCGCGCCCGCCGTTTGACTGAACTCATTGAAGAGCAGGGTGAACTCACCATGCAAGATCACGCCAAATTCCACATGGATGTGAAATGCCTGCCAGGTTTAGAGTTGGTCGCGCACCTTGATGGAATCACTGATTTCGAACCGGAGGTTCAAACGGCCTTGCAGTTGTTACGCGAGTGGGATGGCTTCCTATCCCCTGAGAGTGTCGCAGGAACGCTCTATGAAGTCATCCGCTATACCTTGGTGCGCAATTTGTTAGAACCTGGTTTGGGAGCCGATATTGCCCTGCGATTGATGGGGGAGGGCTTTCACCCCCTGTTGATGCATTCCAACGAATTTTACGGTCAGGATACAGTCATCCTCTTGCGCTTGCTTGATACCCCCAATTCTTGGTGGGTCCAACAGGCCGGGGGGCGCGATGAAGTGATCGTCAAGAGCATCAAAGGCGCACTGGATTGGCTGAAGGAAACCTTGGGGCCTGAACCTGGTAATTGGACCTGGGGGCAGCTCCATCAGGTCAACTTCGAGCATGCCCTGGGGTTGCAAAAACCCCTGGACCAGGTCTTCAACCGAGGGCCGTACCCCATCGGCGGCGACACCGATACTCCCTGCCAGACCGCCATGTTGCCTAGCAATCCTTATGACAACCGCGCCTGGTCACCTTCTTTCCGTCAAATTGTGGATATGGGCGATCTCTCCAAATCCATGGTGATTGTTCCCCCGGGGCAGTCCGAAAATGTTTCCAGCCCTAATTACGATGATTTGATTCAACCCTGGCTGGAAGGCCAATATCACCCCATGTTGTGGACACGCCAACAGGTGGAAGAAGCAACAGTTCATAGATTAACCTTACATCCCTAATACCATAAAAAAATGGGTGAGCTTTTTCTTCTCACCCATTTTTTGATGAAATCTCCTCACAAATCGAACTTTTGTTCGTATAATTATAGGTCTGTTTTCCAATGGCCAACTTCAAACCTTTAACCTTGTAAATAATGAACTTCAAACTCCACGCTCCTTTCCAACCCACCGGTGACCAACCGGAAGCCATCGAGCAACTGATCGCCGGTCTCGATAAGGGTTACAAGAATCAGGTTTTGCTGGGCGCTACTGGTACCGGTAAAACTTTCACCATGGCGAACATCATTGCGCATATCAACAAGCCGACTCTGGTGATCGCCCATAACAAGACCTTGGTTGCGCAGCTTTATGCAGAGTTTCTTGATTTCTTCCCCGAGAACGCCGTGGCATACTTCGTCTCATATTATGATTATTATCAGCCTGAAGCCTATGTGCCGCGCCACGACCTCTACATTGAAAAGGAAAC
This sequence comes from uncultured Anaerolineales bacterium, assembly GCA_964438295.1. Taxonomy (GTDB): domain Bacteria; phylum Chloroflexota; class Anaerolineae; order Anaerolineales; family UBA11858; genus NIOZ-UU35. The sequence continues at coordinate 9,475 of CAYTKR010000048.1, read as the reverse complement.
CGATATCAACGAGGAGATCGAACGCTTGCGCCTGGCTGCCACCACGGCGCTGTTGTCCCGTAAGGATGTGGTCATTGTGGCTTCGGTTTCCTGTATTTATGGTTTGGGCAACCCCGAAGCTTATGGGCGCGTGGTCATCGAAATGGAAATTGGTCAGAGCCACCGCCGCACAACCCTGCTACGACGCCTGGTGGAGAGCCAGTACACGCGCAACGATATCGATCTCAAGCCCGGAACTTTTCGCGTGCGCGGCGACACCTTAGAAGTAGCTCCAGCCTACGAAGAGCGCTATATCTACCGCATCAGCTTCTGGGGAGATGAGATTGAAAAGATCACCGAGGTCGATTACCTGACCGGCGAAGTGCGTCGCGCGATGGAAGAAGTCAGCATCTTTCCGGCCAAGCACTTCATCACCGAAGAAGAGAAGATGCAGAAGGCCATTGCCGATATCGAAGTCGAATTAGAAGAACGCATTGAGCAATTCAAATCAAGTGAACAGTTGCTCGAGGCACAGCGCATCGAGCAGCGCACCCGTTACGATCTAGAAATGCTGCGCGAGGTGGGCTATTGTTCGGGCATTGAGAACTACTCGCGACCTCTCGACCAACGCCCGGCTGGGTCTCCCCCTTGGACTTTGATCGATTATTTTCCCGATGAATATTTGCTGATCATCGATGAGTCGCATATGACCGTACCGCAAGTCCGCGGGATGTACAACGGTGACCGCTCGCGTAAAACCACTTTGGTCGATTATGGTTTTCGCCTACCTTCTGCTTTGGATAACCGCCCATTGCAATTCGACGAATTTGAAGAACGCAAGGGTTTCACGGTCTATACCTCGGCCACCCCGGGACCTTATGAGATGGAACGCGCCGATCAGGTCGTTGAGCAGATCATCCGCCCGACAGGTTTGATCGATCCGGAGATCGAAGTGCGCCCTGTCCAGGGCCAGGTCGATGATCTGGTTGGAGAAATTCACAAGCGTACTGAAGTCGGCCAGCGGGTGTTGGTCACCACACTCACCAAGCGCATGTCTGAAGATCTGGCGGATTATTTGATGGAAATGGGCGTCAAAGTGCACTACTTGCATTCAGAAATTGATACCCTTGAGCGGGTGGGGATTCTCAGGGATCTGCGGTTGGGCGTGTTTGACGTTGTGGTGGGCATCAACCTGCTCCGTGAGGGCCTCGACCTGCCCGAGGTTTCCCTGGTTGCTATTCTGGATGCGGATAAAGCTGGCTTCCTGCGTTCAGAGACTGCTCTGATCCAGACCGTTGGCCGTGCCGCCCGTCACGTCGAAGGCAAGGTGATCATGTACGCCGATGAAATATCCGCTGCCATGCGCGCCACAATCGACGAGACCAATCGGCGGCGTGCCAAGCAGGTTGCTTATAATGAAGAACATGGTATTGAGCCTGTGAGCATTGTCAAAGATATCCGCGATATCACCGATCAGGTGGCGGCGCATGCCGTTGCAGAAGATCAGGCTGAATATCGAGTTGACGCCGTTGCTAGCCTGCCCCAAGAAGAGATGATGAAGATCATCGCCGGGCTGGAGGAACAAATGAAGGTTGCAGCCCAAAACCTGGAATTTGAGAAAGCGGCTGCGCTCCGAGATCAAGTTTTCGAATTGAAGAGTATCCTGGCTGAGGAAGCGGATCTCAAACCTTGGGAACGCATCAAGTTGATGACAGGGGAATAGAATAAAATAAGACCCTAAAGGTCTTGCGCAGCACTCCGAGCAGAGCGAGGAGCATGGCCTTTAGGGTCTTGTTGTTGGAGAGAAAAAATGAAATCTGCACTCAAATGGATTATTCCTCTCGTTTTGTTAATGGTCGTTCTTGGTATCTATTTTTGTCCCGTACCCCAAAGATCGTTTGACGAACTTTCTTCCAAAGTCGACACAGATACAGTGGCATCATTACAAGCATTTCGCTTAGAGCACCCTTCCCGACAAACCGTGGTGGATGATGTGTCCTGGGAATACATCTCCTTCGGCCAGGGCGATGAGACGATCCTATTCCTTCACGGTATGACTGGCGCCGCTGATATCTGGTGGCAGCAGATGGTCTCCCTGAGTGATCGCTACCGTGTGATTTCGACAACGTATCCGTCTGTCGATACCCTGGAAGACATGAGCCAGGGAGTATTAGCGATCCTCGAACACGAGGGTGTATCGAAAGTTCATCTGGTTGGCTCTTCCCTGGGTGGGTACTTCACACAATATTTGGTTGCCCATTATCCGGAGAAAATCGAGAGCGCGGTTTTTGCCAACACCTTCCCGCCCAACGATCTCATCGCCGAGAAGAACAAGACCATTGGTGCCTTGCTGCCATATCTGCCGGAGTGGCTCGTAATGAATGTCTTGCGTGGTAGCTTTCAGGGAGATGTCTTCACCGCTTCTGGGAATTCTGAACTCGTCCTGGCCTATCTTTTAGAGCAATCCTTTGGTCGCATGACCAAAGCCCAGGTGGTAGGACGATTTCAATGTGTCGTCGATTCCTTAATTGCACCAGATATCAAAGCGCTTGGAATTCCAGTGATGATCATCGAGGTAGACAATGACCCTCTTGTGGAAGAAGTTCTCAGGGAGCAGTTGAAAGCCACTTATCCGGGAGCGATTGTCCATACGATGCATTCTGTCGGCCATTTCCCATACCTGAATGCTCCCGAGGAATATACTGCACTTTTAGATGGATTTTTGAGGAATGACAATTTAGATTGATTTGGATTTTGTCATTCCGAACCCGGTAGAATAGACCCTAAAGGTCTAGCAGACCTTTAGGGTCTGTATAAACCAACATTCATCGAACCTCCACTTCCTCTTCACAACTTCTTCATAAGCATCAGCTATCCTTTAGCTACATTAACACTGACCTGGGGGCTTATTTCCCAGGTCAGTGCGCACAAAAATACTAAAGGAGTATTTCTGATGAAGAAAACTTTATTGATCGTTACAGTTGTTGGCGTTGCAGTAGCAGCCTTGGTTTTGGGCGGAGTTAGCTATGCTTATGCTCAGGATGAAGATCCTACCACCCCATTTGGTCGTGGATATGGGCGTCATGGTGGATTTGGCCGGGGAATGTTCGGCTGGGATGGTGATGGCGATTACGGACCTATGCATGAGAGCATGGAAGCTGCCATTGCAACCGCGCTGGGTATGACCGCTGATGAACTGGAAGCCGCCCATGAAGAGGGCAAAACTGCCTGGGATATCGCTCAGGAACAGGGTCTTACTGAGGAAGAATTCAGCGCCTTGATGTTCGATGCCCGCACAGCCGCGCTCGAGCAGGCTGTTGCTGATGGCACCATTACCCAAGAACAAGCTGACTGGATGCAGAGTCGTTGGGACGAGATGAAAGCACAGGGTTTCGGCCCCGGCCTGAGTGGCTGCGATGGTAGCGGTCCCCATGGAGGGCGTGGTCGCAGCGGACGCTGGTCCAATGGCAACTAAATCCTGAAAGATTATCTGTACTGGAAATGGGTGGCAAACCTGGGCCACCCATTTTCCGTTATAATCAATTTATGCCCACAATTTTGATCATCGAAGACGAACCTGAGCTCGTCAAAGTGCTGCGTTCTTATTTGGAAAAATCCAACTTTGATGTGCTGACTGCTTACCGAGGCGATACCGGTCTCTCCGCCTGGGAGCACGAACGTCCGGATCTGGTGCTGCTTGATCTGAATCTGCCAGGCTTGGATGGGCTGGATGTTGCCCGGGAGATACGCCGCAAAGGGGATACACCGATTATTATGCTTACTGCTCGTGTCGAAGAGACCGACCAGTTGATCGGTTTGGAATTGGGTGCCGATGATTATGTCACCAAGCCCTTCTCGCCGCGCGTCGTTGTAGCCAAAGTTCGGGCTGTATTGCGTCGCTCGGGAGCAGAAGCCACCCCACCCCAAGTCTTAAAGATTGCAGATCTGGAGATCGACCTGGATGCGTATGCAGTCACTCGGTCTGGCGCGAGCCTCGATCTTACCCCAACAGAATTTGAGATCCTCTCAACCATGGCTGCCAGCCCAGGGCGGGCTTTTTCCCGCATGCGCTTGCTGGAAGCCACACAAGGTGCGGCGTTCGAAGGGTATGAACGTACAATTGACGCTCATATTAAGAACCTGCGCGCAAAGATCGAACCCGACCCCAAGAATCCCCAGTATATAGAAACTGTCTTTGGGATTGGCTACCGCTTTGCCCGTCAGTGAACTAACAGCTATCTGCTAACTGCTAATCATGACTCGTCGTCTACTGCTAGCATTCGCTATTGTTGTCCTGATCACCATTATCAGTCTGGTGATTGTCATGCGTTTGAGTACGGCTCAAACCGTGCGCACTTTCATGTTCCGAGGGGGCATGGCAGGGGTCGAGAGCCTGGTGGAGGAACTTGAAGACCATTACCATGATTCGGGATCTTGGAATGGCAGTGAAAGTGTATTTCAAAGTTCGCCTGGCCCAGGGCAAGGTGGACCGGGGTTTGGGATGGGGCCAGGTATGGGGATGAAAAGAGATGAGATGATGAGTCAGCGTATTCGTTTGGTTGATCGGGACGGAAACGTAGTTTTGGACAATCGAGATCGTAATGCGCATGGGCATGTTGAAGACGATGAATTGGAATATGCAATTCCTCTGGAGGTCAATGGACAAGAAGTTGGCTATTTGATTGCCGAAGACGGTTTGCTCTTCACAACTGAAAATGAGCAAGCGTTGCTTACTCGTCTTAATCAGGCAGCCTTCACAGCAGCGGTGATTGCAGGTGCTGTATCCTTGATTTTGGCCCTGATGTTGTCATACAGTTTAGTGCGCCCGGTGCGTGATCTCACCAAGGCGGCATCGCAAATGGCCCATGGTGACCTCAGCCAGCGCGTGCGCGTGGGAGGTGATAAATCACTCGCTACATTAGGGTCAGCTTTCAACCGAATGGCAGCTTCACTACAGCAGGCTGGTGAGCGACGTCGGGCGCTAACCGCGGATATTGCCCACGAACTGCGCACACCCTTAGCCGTACAGCGCGCCCATCTTGAGGCTCTGGGAGATGGGATTTACGATCTGACTCCCGAAAGCCTGCACCCCATTGAGGAGCAGAATCATATCTTGACGCGTTTAGTAGAGGACTTGCGAACCTTGGCGCTGGCGGATGCCGGTCAATTAGCATTAGAGCGAACCCCAACGGATTTGCCTGCTCTCGTAGAGCGTCTGATCTCACGGTTTGACCCCCAGGCTGCCGCGCAGGAAGTTGAGATTTTCTTGTCTCCTGTGGGGGCTTCAGTCATTGCTGATATCGATCCCCAGCGTGTTGAACAGATCCTCAACAATTTGTTGAGCAATGCCTTGCGCTATACACCAAAAGGGGGAAGAATAAGTGTACGATGTACAGTGGTCAGTGAGCAATATTTGTCAGTTATCATCCACGATAATGGTCCTGGCATTCCTGAAGAATCCTTGCCTTATATCTTTGAACGCTTCTATAAGGCAGATCGCTCGCGTACAACCGTTGAAGGGGGTAGTACAGGACTAGGCTTGTCGATTGCACGCAAATTGGCCCAAGCACATGGGGGGAACATCACAGCTGCAAATCATTCTGATGGTGGTGCGGTATTTACATTGAATATCCCGATAGAATAGATTTTCAAACCTGAACTTACAACCTATAACTTGAAACTTGCAACTTAAACTTGGGCGCTCTAGGAACTGCCGGGGTTATCCCCCAGATTTAGGGGTGAGTGGGGTGCGCAGCACCCCACTCACCCCTAAATCTGGATAGTCCCACGGCGATTCCCAGAGACCGCAAACTTGAATCATTCAACGTTCAACGGTTTGGGGGTACAATTGTGCCGCTTTCCGAAAGCGGAGTGTATTCATGACCCAATGGAAAATTTTGATCACAGATAAATTCACTGAAAATGGTATTGAGAATTTGTCGGCTGTGGCTCACGTAGAGTATCAGCCAGAACTATTGGCGCAAGAATTATTAGAACGGATCCCAGAATTCGACGCGCTTATTATTCGCGGTCGCTCTAAGGTGACTTCCGAAGTGATCGCTGCGGGAACAAACCTGAAAGTCATTGGCAGGGCCGGTGTAGGGGTTGATAATATCGATTTAGCTTCTGCACAAACCCATAATGTCACAGTCGTTAATAGCCCCACTGCGACAACGGTTGCTGTAGCGGAGCACACCTTGGCTTTGATGATGGCACTCGTCAGGTCTGTGGCTCGGGGCGATGCCGCCATGAAATCTGGCCGGTGGATCAAAAAGCAGATCATGGGCACAGAGTTGGGCGGTAAGGTTTTGGGCATAGTCGGTTTAGGCAATATCGGCTCGGCTGTCGCCCAACGTGCAGCAGCCTTTGGCTTGCGAGTGATCGCACATGATCCCAAAAAGACCGACGAGTTCTTATCGAAACATGGCGCTGAATCGGTCATGCTGGCAGATCTGTTCTCCAGCGCAGATATCATCTCGGTGCATGTCCCCTTGAGTTCGAAGACTCGCAATATGATCGATGGGCAGGCCTTTGCCCTTATGAATAGGGGCGTCTACCTGATCTGCACGGCTCGCGGTGGAATCATTGACGAAACAGCCTTACTGGCAGCCCTGGAATCTGGCCAGGTGGCAGGTGCTGCCCTGGATGTTTATGCCCAGGAACCTCCTGGACTGACTGCCCTGGTAGCACACCCCAATGTGATTGCTACGCCTCACGTTGCTGCTCAAACCGAGCAAGCGCAAGCGCGTGCTGCGCATGATATTGCTGGTGAAGTAGTAGCCGCTTTAAGGGGTGAACCTCTCCGGTGGAGGATCGTATAGGAATTGGATCATCACATTAATCTTGTTGAATCGCTAGGGCGGTGAAACAAGAAGGACTCTACTCAAAAAACACGTTGCAAAATATTTTCAGGATTTGTGGGGGAGAGGGCAAAGCCCTCCCTAAATTCTGGCTGATTTAATGTGAAAGTAGAGCCAAAAATTAATACCCTTTAGGAGTCTAAATGAAAGACAAACTTCAAAAACTAAAAGAGCTGACTGCTGAAATCATGGACATCTACATGGCAGCACAAGTATTGGAATGGGATCAGCAGGTTAATATGCCTCCGGGTGGAGCGGAACAGCGCGGCAACCAGATTGCTACTCTGCAGAGAATGGTGCACACCAAAACGATCTCTCCCGAATACAGCAAACTCGTGGAAGAGCTAGATGCAGCTACAGGTCAACTCGATCCTAATTCGGATGATACCCGCCTGATTGCAGCCTGCAAACGTTTCTACGATCAAAGGGCCAAAGTCCCCCCCGAATTTACGGCGGAGTTTTACAAAACGATTTCACTGGCGTACAGTAATTGGGAGAAAGCGCGCGAAGAATCAGACTTCAAGATGTTCCAGCCGCATTTGAAGAAAGTCGTTGAACTACGCCGCCAATTTGCGGAATATTTCGCACCCTACGATCATGTCTATGATCCTCTGCTAGATTATTTTGAGCCAGGTATGAAGACCGCTGAGGTCCAGGCAATCTTTGACGAGCTTCGCCCCCAACAGGTGGCACTGCTTCAGGCAATCGCCGAACAGCCTCAAGTTGATGACTCCTTCCTGCACATCGAATACGACGAGCAGAAGCAGTGGGATTTCGGAGTTGAAGTGATTACAAAATACGGCTACGACTGGGAACGCGGCCGCCAAGATAAATCTGCACATCCCTTCACCATTGGTTTCAGCGTAAATGATGTGCGCATTACCACGCGAGTTGATCCTACATTTTTGCCCTCTGCGCTATTTGGAACGCTGCATGAATGTGGGCATGGCCTTTATGGCATGGGAATTGACCCAACGTTTGAACGTACTCCCATGGCTGACGGTGCGTCTCTGGCTGTGCACGAATCACAATCGCGGACCTATGAGAATCAAGTCGGGCGTTCGATGCCTTTCTGGGAACATTTTTATCCCCAACTGCAAGAATATTTCCCATCTCAGTTAGCGGATGTCGACCTGGGAACTTTCTATAAAGGCATCAATAAAGTAGAGCCTTCGTTGATACGCGTAGAAGCTGACGAGGCCACCTACAATTTGCACATTATGCTGCGGTTGGAGATCGAGATTGCATTAATGGAAGGCTCATTGGAAGTCAAAGACCTGCCGGAAGTCTGGAACGCGCGCATTCAAGAGTATTTGGGAGTTACACCTTCAAATGACAGGGAGGGTGTTTTACAAGATGTGCATTGGTCAAGTGGATACATTGGATATTTCTCCACTTATGCCCTGGGCAACCTGATTTCAGCCCAGTTGTGGGATAAGATGATCGCCGATATCCCTGACTTGACAGATCAATTCAGGCGTGGCGAATTTGGTGCGCTTACAGAATGGATGCAAACCAAGATCCATATTCATGGGGCCAAGTATAAACCGCAGGAATTGGTGCAAATGGTCACTGGGTCCAAGATCGATCCAGCTCCATATATGAAATACCTTCAAACCAAATATGGCGAGATATATAATCTCTAAGTGATATTGGTGTGGGGAAGAGGAATGGGGGCATAAAACATGACACACCCCGAAATTAAGATGCGGGGTGTGTCATGTTTTATATTTTCGGACTCCTCGTGGTAGAATTCTTTCACACGAGTGTTCACAAACGAGGCGGCGAATGGCGCGGATATTATTCATCGATGATGATATTCTGACCCTGGAAACGTACCATAGAATTGCGTCCTACTTTAACCACGAAGCGATTTTGGCAGATTCTGGGACCAAAGCTGTTGATCTAGCCCGAAGAAGCTCTATTGATTTGATCATTCTGGACCGCCAATTACAGGATATGGACGGTTTCCAAATCCTGAAGGAAATCCGTGCTTTGGATGGTCCACTGGAAATTCCAGTTGTGATGGTTTCAGCCAGTCATAAAGGTTTTGCCGGCCGCGCCATGGCTGAGGGGGCCCAAGAATTTTTGAGTAAACCGCTACTCACAGATGATTTGCTAATCCTGATCGAAAAATATACTACAGGCAATTAATATGCATCGTCGCACCCTGGTTTGGTTGTCACTGCTATGCTTACTATGGCTGAGTGGATGTCTGGATTCATCCCCCATCGGGGATTTACCCACTCTGATCCCTACCGGCCAACTTCCTACGGTGATCGCACTAACTGCTGAAGCTATGGTCACCCCCTCGAGCACGCCATTGCCAACTGCCACCACAGAACCAACCGAAGTTGTGCGTGTAGATGAAATTAACGAAATGAATGCGAGCACGTCTGAATCTGAAACCAGCCTGGATGAGGACATTGTCCCAGCATCTACATCTGAAAGCCCCATCCCAGTTGCTGATATCGCCATCTTCAATCCCGGCCCCCTCTCAAAAGTCGTATCTCCAATATCCTTGGTCGCTTATGTCGTTCCTGGAACAGATGATAGGGCGCGGGTCGAACTCTGGGGAGAAGATGGGCGCCTGATGTATCGCAAGATCTTCAATTTCACCACGCCGAATCCCCAGG
>CAYTKR010000047.1:0-34975 GCA_964438295.1 uncultured Anaerolineales bacterium | reverse complement strand
AATAATCTTGTGGGGGGGGCTTTACTTTTGTGTCTTGTCTACTGGGTTCACTTCACTGGAACTGCGCTCTTTTGTTTTCTGATGGGAAAATGTATCAATGAGCGGTAAAATTCTATGCGTTGATTTAATAATATGGGTCTCTGAGAAACGTCGTGGGACTATCCAGATGTAGTGGTAAGTGGAGTGCGGAGCACCCCACTTACCACTACATCTGGAGGATCACCTCTGCAATTCCTAGAGAGCCAAAAATATTTCTTGAATTAAATTTTGGAGTCAGTTATGGAAGGCTATTTAGAATCTTTTCGAGGGAAAACAGTATTGGTGACCGGTGGGGCGGGGGCTATTGGCTCTAATTTGACCAAAACTCTGGCGACCTTAGGTGCTAGAGTTCTGGTCCTCGACAACCTCTCATCTTCTGAGCGCTGGAATGTGCCCTCTATGGAGGGAGTATTGTTTATTGAGGGGGATATCCTAGATGAGATTAAGCTGAAACGTGTATTCTTCGAGCGCCCACAAATCGTTTATCACTTGGCCGCTTTCTTCGCCAACCAAAATTCTGTAGATCACCCAGAAAGCGATTTGCAGGTCAACGGCATGGGAACTCTGCGCTTGCTAGAATATTCCGTGCTGACAGGGGTTGACCGATTTGTATACGCTTCCTCAGGCTGCTCGATCTATGGCAGTGACACCCCGCTGCCCTTGAAAGAAGAGTTCATGTCGATGCACTTGAGCACGCCTTATCAAATCACCAAAATGCTGGGCGAGCTGTATTGTAATTTCTTCTTAGATCACTATGGCCTCAAGGTGGTCAAGCCGCGCTTTTTCAACTCTTATGGTCCTGGTGAAGTTCCTGGACAGTACCGCAATGTCATCCCCAATTTCATCTATTGGGCGATGCGTGGGAAACCGCTGCCCATCACGGGTTCCGGCGAAGAGACCCGCGATTTTACCTATGTGGATGATATTGTCGATGGATTGCTGCGTGCTGCAACCTTTGAGAGTGCCATCGGCAAAGAGTTCAATCTGGCTTCTGCGGAAGAAACATCCATCGTTGATCTAGCAAACATGGTCAACCAGGCGACTGAAAATTCTGCTGGCATCCGTTTCACAGAGCGCCGCAAATGGGATACCAAGAGCCGCTTATTGGCCTCTGTCGACCTTGCCAAGGACCTGATTGGCTATAACCCAACGATATCTTTTGAGGATGGTTTGGGCAATACCGTGCAATGGTTCCGTGAGCATTGGGATCTGATCGATGCCTCGGCTAGATTTGGGCCAGGGGTATCTTCTGCGGTCCGTGACATGAAGGCAGTCGAAAAAGAATAATGACAGAGCGAACAGGCAGAGACGACCATTCCATTGTCGATCTTTCCATCACCTCCTCCGAGCGACGCTGGATCCTAGTGATCCTTGATCTACTGGCAATTAATGGAGCCTTTGCCCTCTCGATCTATTTGCGTCCAGATTATGAGTTGAATTGGGAATTGATCCGCCTACATCCGCTAGCGCTGGTACTACTGAACGGTTTGTGGTTATTTTTTGCCTATGTTTTCCGCGTTTATGACCTTAACCTGGCAGGCAGAGCAGCCAAATCAATGGTCGCCGTTCTAAAAGCGGGCTCGCTGACGGCGGCGCTCTTCCCCTTTGTGCCTTATCTACCGCCTGCATTGCCTCCTTCGCGTCAGCCCTTGTTTCTGGCAATCTTGTTACCGATCCTATTTTTGCTGGTGGGTCGAGCACTCTATTCATTTGTGTTCGCCCAAGCGATTTTTCGCCGCCGGACAATTATCATTGGCGCCGGCTGGGCGGGGAAAACGGTAGCCCAGGCAATCCTCGAATATGGCGACAGTGTTTATGACTTATTTGGATTCGTTGATGATGATCCCCAAAAAGCGAATCAGACGATCAAGATTTCCAAGGTCGCCATTGGGAAGGATTTCTCTGAAGTGGTGAGTTTGGCTGTATTAGGAAATAGCCAGACATTGGCGGATGTCATAGTCCAGAAACGCATCACGACCATTGTCCAGGCGGTAACCAAAGATGCTACTGGTAAATTACTGCCTTTGATGATGGAATGTTTGCAGCACGGTGTTGAAATCGTCCCAATGCCCGTGATTTACGAGCAGTTGACCGGCAAGGTGCCCGTTGAGCACATTGGAGATAACTGGTCCGTCTCGTTGCCTGTCGAGCACCCTGGCACTAAGGCAGTCTGGCATGTTACGAAACGAATATTCGATCTCTTTTGGGCCACCATTGGGATGGCTTTACTTCTTCTGGTTTCACCAATCATCGTGCTCGCGATCTATATCGATTCGCCTGGGCCCATAATTTACACACAAGATAGGGTGGGGCGTTACGGACGACCATTCAAAGTGTTTAAATTTCGCTCGATGATCACAGATGCCGAGAGAGATGGTGCTGTATGGGCTAGCAAGAATGATTCCCGGGTCACCAGGATCGGCCGCTTGATGAGGAAGCTACATATCGATGAATTCCCTCAATTCATCAACATCCTCAAAGGGGATATGAGTGTAGTTGGTCCCCGACCTGAACGCCCTGAGTTTGTCAAGGACCTGGCAACTGAAATCCCGTTTTACGGGGTGCGTCACACGGTAAAGCCAGGAATGGCAGGCTGGGGATTAATCAATCAGGGATATGGCGATTCCAAAGAAGAAGCCTTGGTAAAGCTACAATATGATCTTTATTACATAAAACACCAATCGCTGTGGTTGGATTTCGTCATCCTGGGACAAACAATTTTGGATTCGATCTCGCTTGGGGGCCGCTAGTTAAGGTAAAATACACGCCGCTTTAAATATTTGGTTTCATGCCATTTGGAGGTTCTATTGGAGTTCGATGTAGCAATTATCGGTGCATCTTCGTCGGGTTTATTTCTTGCCGAAAAGCTTTCCGCAGACGGATACCATGTTGGGGTGTTTGAGAGGGAAAAAGAGCTTAAACCAGCCCGACGTACCTATATCATCACCCCTCATTTGGATCATGTCCTTGGTGGAGTGCCTGAAGAGCTGATTCTTCACCGCATCCGTACGATGGAAGTTGAGACCGCGCGGGCATGTGTGGACGTTCCCTTGCGCAATGAAGATTTAATCGTCGAGCGTGCCCAGCTAATCACATATCTATCTGGCGCCGCCGAAATCGCCGGAGCAGAAATTCATTTGGGGCATCGCTTCATTGAGTTAACCAATTCTAGTCCATCTCCCGAAATTCACTTGAAGGATACTAAGGGAGATTCCTTGATGATCAAAGCCAAGACGTTGATTGGTTCTGACGGCGCGTTTAGCGTAGTAGCCAAAGCCACAGGGATTAGACAGCCAGAAACTGTCCCCCTGATGCAGGCCGAAATCGCTTTGCCTGAGGATTGGGATCCAACAGTCACTAAAGTATGGTTCGATGTCGATGAAACGCGTTTTTTCTATTGGCTGATCCCTGAATCAGACCAACGTGCTGTGGTGGGGCTGATCGCCAATGAGACCACGGATTCTCGTCAGGTCTTGGACAGGTTTTTAGCAAAGTATGACTTTGAAGTGCTCGCGTACCAGGCTGGCCAGGCCGCCATGCACCAGCCGGGATTGCGACCTTGGGGCCAGGTTGGCGATTTGAATGTCTTACTGGTAGGTGATGCAGCTGGACAAGTTAAAGTTACTACCGTTGGGGGCACCGTGACTGGTTTCTGGGGGGCACAGGCTGCAGCCGACGCGCTGTTGAACGGCTCGACCTACGCCCGCAATTTGCGACCTCTGAAACGTGAGCTGGACTTGCATTGGTTTATTCGACTATTATTGGAACGGCTAGATAATCAGGGGTATGGAGACCTGATTGAGGCCATCAATGAAAATGTGATCGAATTCCTTGGCCAGCGTAACCGAGATGAAATGGCTGGCGCTTTTTGGAAGTTGGTTTTCTTGCAGCCGCGTTTTATTGGCCTTGGATTGCGTTTGTTACTCAACGTATAAAATATTGCTTTCTAACAAAAAAGGATGCCCCGGCATTTTTGCCGGGGCATCCTTTTTTAAACAAATGAGGACGATTACGCGCGACTTAATCGCTCGTTCCTAGCTCGTTGGCTCAACTCTGCCCTCAAGGATAAAATATCCCCATCGACGAATTTCAGCGCTCCCAGATAAATGAAGAAACACAATAGCCATGTTACAGTGCAAATGAGAAGAATAGCGATTCTCAGGTTTAGCGCATCCGCAATGATTCCGGCCAACAGAGGCGCTAGAGCGGCGCCGCTGTTCTCAATAAAATACTCGATGGCAAGGGCGGTGCTGCGCACCTCGGGGGCGGTGATATCCTGAACTGTAGAGATCACATTAGGGGAAGAGAAGGGCATGAAGATCGCCGTTAGGATCATAAAGATAAAGAAGGGTGTACGCGCATCTATGGGGGTGTTCAGCGCAAAGAACAAGAATATCGCCCCCAAGAGCACCCCAATGCTGGAGACAATCACACGCCCTTTGAGCGTGCGTTTGAACAGCCAGTCGCCTGCCGCGCCGCCGACGAAATAGCCAGCGGCCAACACCAGAATAATGGGCGCCATGGTGAACAGGATGCTGTTTTCATCATAGCCGCGTTCCTCAGCCAGGTACGTGAAGAACCAGTAGGTGATCACATTCCAAGGGAAAACCCCCGCGAAACCCTGCATGAAGATGAACCACATGGTGCGTTTCTTCAGTACGGCCTTTGCCTGATCCCAAGAGAAGCGATACTGGCCGATGACCTCTAGATCTTCGAACTCGGGCTCTGCCTGGCCGCGCGGCACTTCCTTTACAAAGAAGAAGATCAAGATCGCCAACAATATGCCCAACCCCCCAGTGATGTAAAACACCGAGCGCCAGCCGATGCTGGGTGCTAACATCAGGGCCAGGATCATCCCCAGCAAGTAGCCAATCGGCTGGGTTAGCTGCAATAACCCATAGATCTTTCCCCGCAGGTTGGGACCAAAATAATCTGCGATCAGGCTGTACAGGCCAGGGTAGGATGAGTCATCAATCCCTGTGGAGGCGCGTGTTGCCAAAAATCCAGGATACGTCCGAACAATAGCGCTCAACCAGGTGGTCGATCCCCAAATAAACGAAGCCAGAGCTAATAATTTGGCGCGCGCAAATCGGTCGTACAGATATCCCCATAAGGGATACAGAATCGTCCCGACGACTAACGCCCCTGTCAGTACCGCGCCCATCTGCGTTTTACTGATCTCGAATTCCGCGATGATATTGGGGGTCAGCGGTCCAATTAGCAATTTGTCTGATTGGTGCAACAGCATGAAGAATATGAAAATAACAACGACTGTCCAGCGGTTAGAAGTCTTCGATTTCATAGTAGCCTCATTGTTGTGATGACTCTGAAAAGTGAGCCCATTGATTTGCTTAGTCTGCAGCTACAGCAGAAGCCTGGAGAGGTTGATATTCCCGCTCGAGTTCGCTGCGGAATTGAGATGTGTACAATCGATAATAGTGGCCGCGCTTTCGCAGCAGTTCGGCGTGGTTGCCCATCTCTGAGATTTTACCATCCTCGATGACCAGGATGCGATCGGCTCGCTTGATGGTGGAAAGTCGATGAGCAATCACGAAACTGGTGCGGCCCTCCATCAAATTCTCCATACCTTTTTGGATTAACGCCTCAGTGAGTGTGTCCACAGAGCTGGTAGCCTCATCCATGATGAAGATTTCCGGCTTGCACAGCACGGCTCTTGCTAAACTGATAAGTTGTTTCTGACCCACCGAGAGCAGGTTGCCCCCCTCGCCGACCTCCTCCTGGTACCCTTTATCTAGTTCAGCAATGAAGTCGTGGGCCCCTGCCAGCTTGGCTGCCAAGATGATTTCTTCGTCGCTGGCATCCAGCTTGCCATAGCGAATATTCTCCATGATCGTCCCTGAAAACAGATGAGGGGTTTGCAGTACCACACCAATCCGAGATTGGATCGCATCCAGGCACATCTCTTTATAATCACGACCCCCAATCACAATTCGGCCTTGTGTTGGCTCGAAGAAACGTCCTAAAAGATTGATGATGGTGGTCTTCCCACCACCTGTGGGGCCAACCAGGGCTACGGTTTCCCCCTTGTGGATGTGCAGGTTGAAGTGCTCCAGGACGGGGTCATCGTCATCGTAATGGAAGGTGACGTCTTCGAAGAGGATGTCACCCTGGATACTGCCTGGATCCAGCGCGCCAGGTTGGTCTTGCACTTCAGGGACGGCATCGATCAACGAAAAGATGCGTTCGGCAGAGGCGATGGCATGCTGCATCTCGGCGTAGACACGCGCCATCTCCTGGATTGGCCAGATCATGAAAACTACATAGGAAACAAAAGCTTGAATACCTCCGATAGTGATATTTCCCACAGTGGCTTGCAGTCCTCCGTACCAAACGATGCTGCCCAAGCCTATGGCGCTGATAATCTGCACGGTTGGTAAGAATAATGCCGACAGCCATGCTGCGCGATAACCGGCACGGTACATCTCACCCGTCAATTCGCCAAATTCGCTAATATTGCGGTCTTCTCTGCTGAATGCTTTGACCACTCGTACGCCGGTAATATTCTCATTATATGCTCCCGTGATCTTCGAGTTGATCTTGCGTACTTTGCGGTATTCCACGATGATCTTTTTCTTGAACTGGCCAGCAACCACAACCAGGATCGGGATGATGGCGAACACAATCAAACCTAATTGCCAGTTGATCTTGATCATGAAGAACGTGGCTGTGATGATATTCATGAACCCCCAAGTGATATCCAGCAAACCCCAGGTCACCAGTTCGGCGACGCGTTCGGCATCTGATGTGACCCTAGACATGATCCAGCCCACGGGAGTGCGGTTATAGTAGGAGAGCGAGAGATCTTGCAGGTGGTTGAACATTTTCTGGCGCAGGTCGTAACGAACGCGCTCACCCAAGACTCCTGCCAGATATATGAAACCGAATACGCCGATAGCTTGAACAAGAATCAATAAGCCATATTGTGTAACGATACTTCTCAGTATATCCGTATTCCCTGTCACAATTCCTTCATCGATAATGCGTTTGCTGAGGAATGTGAAATAGGAATCCAAGATTGATACCAGGGCAATCATCAAAACAAAGCCAAGGATCCATTGCCAGTGAGATCTCACCTGATAGAGGATGCGCATTATCGTGCGCCCATTGAACTTGGTGTCGAATTCTTCTTCTTCGAAATAAGGTGTGGTCATGTATTCTCTATTTGCACTCTATGACTTGTGGTAATGCTATCCAAAATTATGGGAATTTCATTGAGCGGCCATACCGACACTGGCGATCTCTTTCTCCAATTCTGCCTCGATGCGAGTTTGGATGTCGAAGATCTCGCGGTAAGCGCCCTCTTGAGCAAGTAATTCTTCATGACTGCCGATCTGTGCGATGCGACCAGCATCGAGCACCACGATCAGGTCGGCAATCATCACACTCTGGATGCGGTGGGCAATGATAAAAGTGGTCCGATCCTTCATCAGGGTTTCCAGAGCTAGCCGTATTTCAGTTTCGGTCTCAATATCGACAGATGATGTGGCGTCATCGAGAATTAAGATGCAAGGATCCTTGAGGATTGTTCGGGCGATGGCGACACGCTGTTTTTGACCGCCTGAAAGCGTCACTCCTTTTTCTCCGACCAGGGTTCCGTATCCATCGGGAAAACTGACGATTGAATCGTGCACGGCGGCAGCCCTGGCGGCAGTGATGACCTCTTCGTCGGAAAATTCTCGGTCTACGCCGTAGGTGATATTCTCTCGGATCGTCCGTGAAAACAAGAATGGTTCTTGCTCGACTACACCGATCTGGCTGCGCAGGTAACTGCGCGGATAACGTTTTAATTCGACGCCATCTAAAGTGATCCTGCCAGAAGTGTACTCGTAAAAGCGCGGCAGCAAATTCGCTAAAGTAGTTTTCCCTGAACCCGTTGAACCGATCAGTGCGACGATCTGTCCAGGCTCGTTGCGAAAGCTGATGTTCTGAAGTACGGCACTGTCTTGCTCATATGCAAAAGAGACATCGTCAAAAACGAACTCGCCGCGAATGCAATCCTCTGGAATATAGTCTCCTTTGTCGAGCGGTTCGCGCTGCTGCGCGATGACCTCGGTGATGCGTTTAAATGAGACCATGCCTGTGGACATTTGTACAATTAAGCGTCCTAGATTTCGGATCGGCCATAAGATCCAGATAACCATACCAACATACGATAAATAAGTTCCTACAGTGATCGCGCCATTAATCGCCATTATTGCGCCGATGGTGAATCCAGCAAGCATCTGTCCGCCGGTTAGGATGTCTGATGTGGGCCAATAAAGAGAATGCATTAATAACAACCGACGGCCTCGAGTAAATTTCTCCCAATTCTCAACATCGAATTTATCACGTTCGAATGCCTGGCGGGCAAAAGCTTTGACGACTCGAACACCGGTAAGGTTCTCCTGAAGGCGGTTCGAAAGCACCGCGTCTTGTTCCTGGTAGGCTTCGTACGCCTCGGAAACTTTACGGAAAAAGAAGAACGAGAGCAGCACCGTGAAGGGAACCACAACAATAGAGTAGAGTGCAAGTTGCCAGTTTAGATATAACAGGGCGATAAGATTTACTAAGAACAGCAGAACGATGCGACCCGCGCCAATTGCCTGCTCAGCAAAGAAGCGCCTTACAGCATCGATGTCGGAAGTGGCCCTTTGGATCAACTCGCCAGTTTTAGTCTGATCGTGGTAGGTAAAAGTCAGGCGCTGGATGTGATCGTAGACGTAATTTCTCAGGTGTTGGGCGATACTTTCAGATGTGCGCGCCGCCAATGATCCGCTCAGGAAAGTGAAAATCCCCGTGATCACTGCCAGACCTAAAAATCCCAGGGCGATCCAAGGCAAACTTTGGGCAGCTGATTCCTCTCCAAGTACATTGTCAGCGAAGCGACCCAGTAGCAGGTATGTGCCTGTACGCGCTGCAGCGGCTACCCCCAGGCTGAGCGTGGCAGCCAGGTAAATCCAACGGTATTCTCCCAAAAGGCGAAAAAGACCTTTCAGGGGTTTATCAGAAATTGATTTCTGCAAATTTATCGAAATGGTCATATAATCACTCGCTAGTTGGAAAAGTTCCTACAGGCATGATGGCGTTTTTATTGGTTGAAATGATCACAGCCTCTACTTTTCCGTGCGATAACTCATTAAGTGCCGCTTGGAATTCAAGAAATCCGTCAGTGGCAAATTCACAATGTAGAATAACTTCGGCAGCGAAATCTTCTTCATGGGTGATGCCGTTATGTGCCTCCACCAGACGTTTTATGCGTTCGTAATAATTGTAAGACAGCTCGATCAAGACATTATGCGTAGGGACTTTTTCCGCGCGTGGAACAATCTCCAATACAGCCCGGACGGCGTCCCCATAGGCTCGCACCAATCCGCCGGTACCAAGCTTGGTTCCGCCAAAATACCGGGTCACAACCACGGCCGCGTCGCCCAATTGACTGCCTTGTAACACGGCTAATGCTGGCCGCCCAGCGGTACCTGACGGTTCACCATCATCATTGCTGTGCGCTGTGACTGAGGCGCCATGCCCAACCACGAAGGCAGGTACATTGTGGTTCGCATCGGCAAACTCTTCCTTGATGCGCTTTATGAACGATTTGGCCTCATCCACGCGGAAGACTGGCGCTAACGTCGCGATAAAGCGCGAGTTTGCAACCCGGATTTCGGCACGCGTCTCTTCAGCAGGGATTAGATAACGATTCATAAGCCAGTCCACAATTCTACCAGACAAGAGCGGGTATAATGGTTGTCAGATTTGGATACCACCACCCCTGAAATTCGTCATGGGAATTCCAGGAAATTCATAGTGCCCCCATAGATTTTGAAGAGGCTTTCATGCTACATTTTGGGAACCAAACCTTGCGCTATATATTCATCCATATATGGTCATCGAAAGATGAGATGCGCGTCAAATGTACAGATTCTGATACTCTGGAAATGGTCATCCGCGCCATTGGGAGATCGCAGCACAAAGAAGAATTTAAGGAAATCGATATCGACCGCCATCATGACATCTCTAAGATTACCCATGTGATCAGCGTTAAGGGGATGCCAGAAGAGGGGGATTATAAAAGCCTGGCCTGGTGGTTGTTCCGCGCCTTGTGTGATCAAGGTTGGGAGCCGATGGAGACCCGTGAGAATTCATATAAGCTTAAATTCAAAGAAACCTTGGCGCGCATTCCTTAGAGCGGGTGGTACCCAAGACCAATTGCTCGGATCATTTTGTTCCGCTATAATAAGCAGGTAAGAAGTACAGGGGCGGGTGCGCCAGACATCATCGCTCGCTAATAAATCCATCATTTATCCTCCAAATACTCAACTGCTGGGCATTCGCCTGGCAGTTTTTGTTTTGGGAAGGTGAACGATGGAGATTAAGAAACACTTTAAGAAGTGTATTTGGCATTGGGGCGTCCTATTGTTTATCGGGGGCTTATTGGCGGCATGCAATCCTGAAATCGTGGATTTGCCTCGGGCTTGGATCGATCTTCCAATCCCAGGGGGGAGAATACATGAAGGGCAGCTGGTGGAAGTCCAAGCCCATGCGTATGCTCCTGAGGGAGTCGCCGAAGTATTATTCTCTGTAAACGGGGTCCCATTCCGCAGGGAGCCGCCTCAAAGCCCTGGGGAGAAATTTTCACCCGTGGTACAGCAATGGCGCCCGAATGCTCCGGGTGATTATTACCTTCAAATAGAAGTCTTCGATAGCCAAGGCGAGGGGAGTTTGCCGTCTGGGGTGTGGGTGAATGTGATCGCTGTGGAGAAGGGTGAAATTCGAGAGAGTTCTGCGACTGCGAGCCTTACTTCCGCGGCTTCAATGACCCCTACGCAGTTAATGATTCAGCCAGCCGATACAGCATCCCCCACACCAAGTTCAACTTCAATATCAGTTCCACCAACCTCGACAACCTCGCCGCTACCACCAGCCACACCCACTCGCATCCCACCGACGAACACGCCCGAGCCAACGACTGAAACTTCACCCCCAGTAATTGGGAATATTTCAGAATCCAGCGACCCAATTTTCAAGCCGTTCTGTGAACCGAATACGCTGGTCATCAGCGCGCCCGTCTCCGATCCTTCAGGGATTTCGGATGTAGAACTTGTTTACCGTGTGGTTGAAGGCGCCCGCCAGGGTCAGTGGCGTACAATCGGAATGAATCTTGTTGGAGCTGATGTCTATCACGTTATACTGGATTGGGACGACTTGCAAGATAGTCTGGATCCGCCGGTGGTTTCGCAGGCAAAAATTGAATATTACGTTCAAGCCTGGGATGTTCATAACAACCATAGCCGCAGCAACATGTACAACACCACGCTAGAGAATTGTTTGGTATAGGGAGACTGAAAATGAAAAAGAATCTCATTCTATTCCTGATCATCTCCACTCCAGTCATGTGTGCTCTAGCCATTCTGGGGGTTTACATAATTTCCACTTGGGGCTCTGTAGCGCAGGTAGCTGGACCGGTTGTTGAAATCTACGAGCCATTGCATTTGATGGGCGTAAGTGTGGATGATGTGGTTACGGTTCGGGCTGTGGCTCGAGATCCCCAAGGAATCCAGCGGGTAGAATTTTGGGCCGACGACGATTTGGTGCATGTTTCCACCAGCCAGCTTCCAGGGGGCAGCAATCCGTTCCCGCTGATTGCCGATTGGCAGCCGCGCAGTTTGGGGAGTCATACCCTGATCATCAGGGCATATAACCAACTTGGGAGTAGCGGACTGGCAGCGGTATCTGTAAACGCCCTTGATACCCCTAAACCTGGACCAAAGGGTGCCTACGAAGCTCGCTCAGGCGACACTCTCGAAAGCCTCGCCGAGGAGCATCACACCACCGTGGATGAGATCCTGGAACACAATCCAGATGCCGATGTCGAGGTCGCGCCAGGAGACACGCTCTTGATCCCTCCCTCAGCTGATGAAGAAGACCCACCCGATGTCCCGACACCATTGCCCTTCCCGGAGGCTTTGCCCGAGGATGGTCCGCCAGAACTGACCTTACCAGTGGAGCCATCTTTGTTACGGCGTATGCGGCTGCCGCGCTTGTTCGAGCCGCGTCCTGCCCCAGTGCGAGAGCTGTATGTAGAAGCCCTCACCCTGGAGGTGGATAAGGAGTATGATGGCGTGGTGTGTTATTTTTCTCTGGCTGGCTCAGCAGTAGAACGGGTGCCTGCGGAGGGATCGCTGCTCAATGAGGGCGAACGCCTGTGGAATATCTCTACAGAGATGGCAAGCGAGAGTCGCCGGACGATCACAATTCCCGAAGATCAAACCTGGCTCGATGTGGAAGCTCACTGCCGAGGTTTGACGGTTACCGAGGGATTTGGCATTGTGCTCGATTTGGGCTCTTTGGAGACTAAACATTTCGACTACGATTGGGACGGTCGTCCCCTGGAACATAGCATCAGTGGTCCCCACGGAGGCTTTCGCGTAGTATATCGAATATCTGGACCCTCTGGGGAAGGTGGCGGAGACCCAGATGATCCCCCTTTCACCATCTTGCCACCAGCGAACCTCAAGACAACATTTTGGGCAGGCGAGGGGTATGGATTCAACTTCGATTACCCCGCCAGGAGTGCAGATGCAGTGGATGGATTTCTGCTTTTCCGCAATGGTGCCATGATCCGGGATGTCGCCACACCATTCCGAGACTATCATATACCCGATTCTGAATACACTCGCTGGTTCATTCCCTTGAGCGAATCAGACTTCTATCCAACCTGTCCCCAAATTAATGAATTCTTCCTGACAGCCTATCTCGATGTGCCCGAATATGGGCGCATCGAATCTTCACACAGCAACGTTGCCACCGTGGATGGCGATCCCACGGGATGTTATGAGCGTAAGGGTGTTAAGACAACTTTCGAGCATTTGCACGTTTGGTGCGTGATGGTGGATGACGGCGTGCACGATCTGCCGTGCCACATCGCCACAGCCTATGACGAAGATGGTAACGCGATCGGTTGCCAGACCAACTGCAACCCCGATGTTACCTGGGGTGCGCCCGATGGGAAGATCTGGGTCAATGGTGAAGAAGTTGTCAGTATGTGGGGCGGAGTCGAGAGCGGCAGAATCTACACCTTGCCCTCTCCATTTTTACATGTCGACCCTGACGAGGCCTCTGCAATTATGACTCTGGAGCCGCTCGACAGCTTGACCGTGACAATGAAATGGTGGGATTATGATGTGTGGAGCGAAGAAGACAAGTTCTGCCACGGCGAACACACCATAACCGCCAATGAGCTCTATGCGATCAGGATTTCAGAATTCCGCCGGAAAACCTACACACTGAATTTTGATGGGGGTGGTGGAAGCTGCCTGCTGCATTTTAGCGTTGAGGTCCTTTGGCCATAAGGTGGTATTCCCGAAAACGAAAACCCCAGAATTTCTACTGGGGTTTTCGTGTAGGGCGGATGACGGGAATCGAACCCGCAACCACCGCATCCACAGTGCGGCGCTCTGCCATTGAGCTACATCCGCCAAGAGGTCTTAAACGACGTCGAGAATTTTATCACGAAGGTTTTTCGCCAGCAAGGATTTCACTGACGAACTGGGAAGCTTGGCTTTGGGGGATGACTGTTTGATCACGGTTGGCCAGGTTCTTGACGGTGACTTGTTCCTGGGCGATCTCGTCTGGTCCTAAAACCAATGCAACGCGCGCCCCAATGCGGTCAGCGTATTTGAACTGCTTGCCCAATTTCGCAGGGACAGGATAGCAGGCAACTTTCAAACCTGAGCTGCGTAAGTCGCCGGCCAGTTTGTATGATGCTAGCAGGGAGTCATCATCGAAGATGGTCACCAAAATAGGCGCTGGAGAAATATCCAGGTTTTCGGGAACATTGCCAGTTTCCTGGAGTAGCAATGTAATTACTACATCACCCATAGCGTAGCCAGTCCCGGGGAGGGGGTTGCCACCCACATCAGCCAACAGATTGTCGTAGCGGCCGCCTCCTGCGATGGCGCGTTTGATCCCTTTGGTGAGAGCGCGACCCTCGTAGACAGTGCCGGTGTAATAATCTAATCCACGGATGATCTTGGGGTCGTACTGCACGAACTCACTGACTCCCAGCGCGTCGATGGCCTTGAAGAAACGCACCAACTCGTCTGACGACTGCCAGAGGTCGAGATTCCCCAAAAGGGCCAGCAATTGGTCGAATTGCTCTGGGGACAGGCCCAGGTCTAGGGCATAGTCACGCCACACCTCAGGCGACAGCTTGTCCCGCCGATCGATCAGACGAAAGGCGCTGGAGCGTTGATCATCTGTCAGACCGAGTTTATTTAATTCGCCATCCATCAAACGCCGATTATTGACCAGGATCTTGACATCTTCCGATGCCAGTCCGGTGGACTTATAAAATGAAGCCATTACAGCCACTATCTCGGCGTCGGCCTCGGGGGAAGCTTCGCCGATCAGGTCGATGTTCCATTGGAAAAACTCACGCGAGCGTCCTTTTTGGGGACGTTCATAGCGCCAGAATGGGCCGTAGGACCACCATCGCAGAGGAAAATGCAATTGGCCCTGACGTTGGGCAACCATGCGCATCAGGGTAGGGGTCAGCTCAGGGCGTAAGGTGATCAGGTTGTCGCTGCGGTCCGGGAAGACAAAGGATTGTTCTTTGACCAGCTCTTCACCGGACTTGGCTGCGTAGAGCTCGATGGTCTCCAAGATGGGACCCTCGTATTCTTGATACCCGAAGGATTCCGAGACCTGACGCACTTTATTGTAAAGCCAGGTGCGGATGGACATCTCTGGAGGGTAAAAATCGCGCGTGCCTTTTACGGATGGGATGACGTTTTTCATAAGATTTTTCCATCAAAAAGGTGTGCATGGGCGCATGTGAACCCACGCACACCTTTTTGCGCTATTTGCTGTACATATTTCATCCTGTGCAGCTATTGTGCTGAGGGGGAATTGTAACGCAATTTAGGTATTATGCCAAAACGAGCAGTGGGGGCAGATCTCGCCATCAGGAAATTCGATCCCCTCATCGTGTGGGCAGCCGATTACCCCATCGGTCATGATCACGTCCTGAACACCGTTCAGCCTGAAGAACTCGCCAATCTCCCCAGCTACTTGCGGATCTGTGCAAACATCATATTCCTGCC
This sequence comes from uncultured Anaerolineales bacterium, assembly GCA_964438295.1. Taxonomy (GTDB): domain Bacteria; phylum Chloroflexota; class Anaerolineae; order Anaerolineales; family UBA11858; genus NIOZ-UU35. The sequence continues at coordinate 19,835 of CAYTKR010000047.1, read as the reverse complement.
AGTCTCGAAATTGAGGCCTGGCGTTGGGTGCGTTGACTATACTGGCGATGATGCGGTTGCAGTTATGGTCGTCAGGACCATAATATGCCAGGGTGCCGATAGGGTAGCTTTGCTTGGTTTCAAGGATCTCCAAGAGTTGTTCAGGAAGTTGTCCAGGTTTTGGCATCGAAAATTCTCCAGCGGCATTGTAGCATTTTCTCGATGTGAAAGTCAACGTCAATTTTATTCCACTGGGTTGACTCTTGACACGTCCCCGATTGATGCCATAATACCAACTGAGTTCTGGGATGGCAAAAAACTTGCATCTTGGTTTGCAAGGAAGGTCTGTGCCAATGATGAAACGATCATGGATTTGGATATTATTATTGCTAGCGATTTTCGCTAGCGCATGCCAGGGGGAGGATGTTGCTTCTCCAATCGAAGAAGATGTAGTGGTGGCTACTTTCACATCCACTCCCTTCATGGATATGGCAGATTTAGCTGCCAGGACTCACACAGCCACACTATCCCCGACTGCTACGTCGACATTGCTCGTCGCTCCCAGTACTACAGCGACACCTTTCGAAGATGCCGAAGAGGCAGCTACGGAAACGGCAGTTGCTGGACCGCAGTCCATTGTAACCAGTACGGAAACTGCGGCTGCATTAGCCCAAACTGAATTATCGACTACACCTGAAGCTACGACTACAGAGACGCTGATTTCACCCACGCCCACAAATTCTACTCCAGAGGAAAGCGAACCCCCATTGGTAAGCGCTGAGATCCCCGAAGGTAGCCGATATTTTACGATTCAGGAAGGCGCGCCCATAGGGATGCCCAATTGGGCCAATCAAGATCTGGGCTGCGCATGGCTGGGATTGGCTGGTCAGGTATTTGATTTGGAAGGGAATCCGGAGCTTGGGTTAATCGTCGAAGTGGGCGGCACGTTGGAGGGGCTGCCGCTCTTGGGGTTGTCGATCACCGGGATGGCTAGTGTGTATGGGCCGGGGGGGTATGAAATTCAACTCGCCGATCATGTGGTTGCATCGCAAGGTGAGGCCTGGGTGCAGATCAAAAATGACTCTGGTGAAACGCTTTCAGGAAGGATATTCCTCGAAACATTTGACGATTGTGCTCAAAACTTGTTATTATTGAATTTCATCGAGGTTGAGGAGATCCCAGACCCAAATCAGGTTTTTGTTCCATTGATAATACACCAAGGTAATGAATAGCTTTGATATGACGAATAATAAGACATGGGGCGTGCTTCGCACGCCCCATGTCTTAATTTCTAGAATTCTTGTTGGATAACATTTACTTATGCTTGACCATTTTGGAATATTAGCCCCCATCTACGAAAAGTTCATCAAACCCAAAGATCCTGACCAACTGTACCGTTTGGCTGATCTGCCGACCTCCGGGGCACTCCTCGACGCTGGTGGGGGCACCGGACGTGTGGCGCAATTCATGCTGGGTCGCGCTTCCCAGGTCATTGTTGCAGATCTTTCTCATAAGATGTTGCAACAGGCAGGCAATAAAAACGGTTTGGATAGAGTATGTTCTCATAGCGAACGGCTGCCCTTTCCCGATGGATATTTCGAACGCATCATCATGGTTGATGCCTTGCACCATGTCTGCGACCAGCGCACCACGGCGGATGAGTTGTGGCGATTACTAAAGCCGGGTGGTCGCATGGTCATTGAAGAGCCAGATGTGCGTACAGGAGCAGTCAAGTTGGTGGCATTGGCTGAGAAACTCGCCCTGATGCGTTCGCATTTCCTTTCGCCTGATGAGATCGCAGCAATGTTCGTACATTATAATGCCCACACATCCACAGAAATTGATGGGTACATTTCCTGGGTTGTCATCGATAAAGGCGCTTGACCATGGATTTATCAACTTTCCTTCCTTTTATATTTCCAATTCTTGGATACCTTTGCGGATCGCTACCTTTTGCTCTTTGGATCACGCGCCTGGTCAAAGGGGTGGATGTGCGTGATGGCGGCTCGGGACATGTCACGACGACAAACACCATCCGTCAGGCCGGCTTGGGATGGGGGCTTTTGGTGTTGATCCTCGATATTGGCAAAGGATTTGTTCCCACATATGTGGCTTCTCAGCTTGGCTTCCCGATCTGGGTCGTTGCGTTTACTGCAGGATTGGCGGTGCTTGGTCATTGCTGGCCAATCTTTGCCCAGTTTCGAGGAGGCATGGGTTTGGCCACAACCGGTGGTTGTTTGTTGGCAATCGACCCCCTTGGATTTGTGATTGCCCTAGGGGTGTTGGTGAGTCTGACCCTCTTAATCCGACATTCAGCCAGGGCGGCATTTTTTACAGGGATTCTCATCCCAGTGGCATTGTGGTTGTTAACTCTGCGCGGGCTGATCATCTGGGTCTCGGTTGCGACAGGGCTGGTCACCTCCGTGCGCTTCCTGGATGATTGGAACCGAGAGTACCGAGAGTTGTGGCTGGATCGAGAAAATTAGATATTGATTTCCCATATTGGATAAAATTTACGTAATATAGGATAAAATTATTGTCAAGTACCGTACACTGCTCTTTGCAATATTGTTAGTGTAACTAGAGTACTATTGCGATCTCTATCAGAAACGGTACACTATGTGCAGGTCCAATTTCATATATTATAAAGGAGACGATGTAATGAAAACCAAAAAATTGACCGTTGCTATTCTTTTAGTAACTGCTCTGCTGGTGGTATCAGTAACATCTGCGCTCGCGCAGACCACGCTGGCAGAGTTCACTATCGAAAATAATAGCGACCACACGATTTACATCACGATGTTCGAGGCCACTGAGCTCAGGCATAGCGCTCAGAATATTGAGTACCCTGCGGTTCCTGGTGGTGCCTTCTACTACATCATCGTTGAGCCAGACACGACCAAGACTGTAACTGTGAAGCGGGCGCTCTATTCCTATTCGACCATTGTCTGCAGTGGGAAAACACTCACCGGCGCGATCGATCTCGCTCTGGGTGGCCTGTTGCGCATCCCCTCGGTGTGCACAACGTACTATGACACCTATGAAGAGCTTGGAACGCTTGACAATGTGATGGAAGCCAACACGCTGGTGGCTTTCAATGTCGAGAACACCTCGAGCGATGCCCTATTCGTGACGATGGCTGGCCCTCAGGTTCTCAGTTTCGCCCTGGATCCTTACGGCACCCGCTCCTTCACCGCTGAAGGCGGTACATACAGCTTTTCTTATCAATGCAAGGGATTGGATGCTTACTACGTGGAATCAGGTTCGTGGCTGTTAGCATTCCACCAGACACTCAAACTCGGTTGCGATTAGTATCGTTAGCAATTTGAGAAAAACGCACATCTCTAACGGGATGTGCGTTTTTTGTTGGTATAATGTGATACATAGTACTAGGATACTATTACCTTTTGGGTAATGATAAATACACTATATAGTGATGGATTTCTGATAGCCACAAAAAGGAGCTGGTGATATGAGAACCAAAAAACTGATTCTTGTTCTTATCTTTATTTTTGTTCAAATAATGACCACGGCGACAGTCGCGTACGCCAGACCTGAATTGGCACAGTTCACTCTTGAAAATAAGAGTGAATTTACGGTTTATGTCAGGCTAACAGAGGCCAAAGAAGTCCGCCGCAGTGCCCAAGATATCGTATACCCTGCAGTTCCAGGGGGAGCATTTGCGTATTATCCTGTAGGCCCCAAAGAAACGAAGACAGTTACTGTAAAAAGAGCGCTATTTTCGTATTCTATGGTTGTTTGTGGGGCGAAAACGATGACAGGCGCGATTGATTTATCCAATGGGGGCAATATTACTGTTCCGTCACGCTGTACCACATATTATGATACCTATGATGAGCTTGGTACTCTAGATGGCGTCATGGAACCAAATTCTCTGGTTGCATTCTCATTCAAAAATATGACCGGTCAAAAAATTTTCTACACGATGACTGGTCCTCAAACGATCAGTTTCTACATAGAACCCTATGGGGTGCGTTCATTCACCGGGGAAGAAGGAGATTACGAATTTTCGTACCAATGCCCATTCCTTGGGGCTTACGCTGAGCAGACCGGGACGATAACGCCACATTTCCACGTCACATACAAAATTACTTGCCCTTGATTTAGTCAATTAAATAAATGTTCCAGCAGTGTTTTCCGCTGCTGGAATATTTCGCATTAAGAGCCTCATTCCCAATTTATGGATTTGACATCGATAGGGTTATCGGAAACCTTGAAATTGAGATTTGACCAGTTCTAGGGTGTCCATGTCTGGGCTAATGATCCAAAGAATATCTGATCCCCTTTGGAAGATGCAGCTATTCTCTTCTATGATTTTTTCCCAACACAGACCATGGGGATGGCCAATTCTCTTCTTTAGATAGCGCAAATCTAAATACTCGCTAATTGCGGCCAAAAACTGGTCCGCATCAGTGCGGGTATCCCAGGTCCAGGCAGCAGCCAAAATTCTGTCGTTGGTTGTGCCTTTGTAATACATCTGAAAATGATCGCCCCCCCATCCGGCAGCAGCAAGCTTGGCAACATCCGAATTTATTTGATTGAGGCCATTGGAACTGTAGCCCAGGATCAGTTCTGTGCCTAACTCGCCCAATGTGTCCGAGGCAAGTTGCCTCCAACGATCTCCCAGAATTCCTTGCAGATCGGGGATCTCTACCGGCTTGGCACCTTCCCGTTCCTGGTATTTGTGAGGGTGCAGGATTTGCTCTGTGGTTTGGGGCAGCGTTCCGTAAGCCAGGTTGATCATCTGCCATTTGCCAATCTGGTAGAGATGTTCGATGAATTCAGTAGACTCTTGATAGCGGAACTGCACTTCGCGTACAACGAAAGGGGGCGGTAGTGTCAATCTTGAAATCGTACGATCAATGGGCGCATATTGGGCGGCAATGATATCGTTTTTGTCCTCTTCGGTGCCATAAGATTCCAGCCATTGATACATTAGGTATGTTGCATCTCCTTCCACTAATGCTGAGATAGCCAGGCAGCGGTCAGCGTTGTTGAGACAAACGGGGTATACGCCGACAGAGTCTAGGGCGTAATGCTGGTCAGTTAAGGCATGAGTGTACTCGTGAGCAAACACAAATCTTTCGACACCCGAGAAGGTTTCCCCAATCACATAGAGCTCGTTTGCCCCAGGAATGTAGAACCCCCCAATCCCTTCTCCGATCTGCTCGACTGATCTGGAATATAGGTCATAGAAGGGCTCGACCAACCCCAAGGTACTTAAGACGCGCACTTGGTCTTCTACTCCCTCTCGTGTATTATATTGCAGGTAGCGACTTTCCAGGATCGGTCGAACAGATTCCTGGGATATGATGAAGCGCGAAACCGGCGATAGCGGCACGAGTTGACGCATTGCCGCGACCTGGTTCTGGATTTCATCCATTTGGCTCATAGTGTCCGCGTCTAGGGGTGCCGATGTCGCAGTGGGAGGTAAAGTTGGGGCCGGCGTAGATGTGAAGGCAGGAATGACAGTCGCAGTAAACGTCGGCGTGTTGGTGGCCTCAGGCGTTTGAGTTGCAGATGGATCGATCGCCGAAGAAACTTGCGTAGCTTGGGTTATGGTTGACGTAGCGTTATTTAAAGCCTGAAATCCCCAAATTCCTGCGACCAATATGATTAGCCCTATGCCGACAATCGCGCCAACAATCGCTCCGATTGGCACCCCGATTGCATTTTTTGGTTGCGGTTCGATATCCGACTGAATCATCGAGTGGAGTTTTCTGAGTCGCTCCACGGCCGTTTGATTCGCAGGATTGATATTGACAACCCGCTCGACGCAATCGATTTTTTTCTCCAGGTCCTTGATTGCGTAGCTCAACAGCATCCAGCCCTCTTCGGAGTCAGGGTTGATGCGAAGATATTGGGACAATACAGGAAAAGCATCATCCGGACGCTTTTCCCGTAAAAGCTCAATGGCTTCTTGCAGCAGGAAGTGCTTGGGTCGTTCTTCTTCGTTTCCAGTCATCCAAATATATTAAACTAGATTCGATTTGTTAGCAAATTCTAGGCAACATTTCTCCAGCCAGGACATCGACAACTCGACTCCCACCAATGGCTGTCTCCATCAGTACTCGCCCGGTAGGCTGGTCGCTGACCTCGCCAATGATCGCTGCGCCTTCGCCATAAGAATGGTCCTGTATGACAGAAAGCACCTCGTCTGCGTCTTCGCCCCCCACGATGGCGATGAATTTGCCCTCGTTTGCAATGTATAACGGATCGAATCCCAGCATTTCACAGGCGGCTGCCACTGCCGAACGAACAGGGATGGCATTTTCGTATAGCGTAATGCCGACATTCGATTGCTGCGCGATTTCATTCAATGCTGAGGCGACACCCCCGCGTGTGGGATCGCGCAGAACCCGAACTTGGTCGCTGGTGTTGATGATGGACGCGATGACGTGGTTCAAAGGTGCTACATCGCTTTGAACATCTGATTCGAACCCCAGCTCGCCGCGTGCCCCAAGCACCGCAATCCCATGGTCTCCGATGAAACCCGAAATGATCACCACATCCCCAGGTTTCGCGCCCGCACCACTTATTTCAACTCTTGGTAGTACCGTACCCACTCCAGCTGATGTAATATACAAACCATCGGCCAAGCCCCTTTGAACTACCTTTGTATCCCCCGCAACAACCTCGATGCCCGCCTCTTGAGCGGCTGCTTGCATCGAAGCGACCACTCTCTGTAGAACATCTAACTCTAAGCCCTCTTCGAGAATGAACCCCGCAGTCAAATATTGGGGGATCGCCCCCATCATGGCAACATCATTTACGGTTCCACAGATGGCTAGCTTGCCGATATCTCCGCCAGGAAAGAAGAGCGGTGATACGACATGACAGTCTGTGCTAATAGCGAGCTTGGCGCCAGAGTCAGACTGCACTACGCCCGCATCATTGCCAGCTCGCAGGACCGCGTTATCTAATGGCGGCAAAAAAGTCTTGGCGATCAGGTCAGCCATCATCTTTCCACCGCTGCCGTGACCCATAACGATCTTCTCGCTATGCTTCAACGGTACTGGGCAGACTGGACCGGTCATTGTGGGGAGGTTGGAGTCTGTCATCGAGTGAAGTGCCTTACCAAATAATTTCGATATTATATTGGGTGATTTTGGGGTCAGCCGTCAGTAATGGTAAATTTTCAAGCTGACATTGGGCGACCAAGAGGCGGTCGAAAGGATCATTGTGTATCTTTTCAAGTGATTCCGTCCCCAAGGCATGGCTAACCTGAATTGGTAGCGGTTGGATGCGATGGAGAGCCATGCGACTGGGAACGTATTTTTCTGATTTTTCAGGTAGCGTCAGCCGCCCAATGGATGCCTTGATAGCGATTTCCCATGCGCTGGCTGAACTGAGGTAGATCTTATTGCTACCATCTGATATCAAGCGATGGGCTGTCCTAGAAAGTCGAGGATCATCGAGATTCCACCATAAGAATACATGCGTATCTAAGAGTACTTTCATTCTTGGTAGTCCTCGAAAGAGGGGAGGGGATCGTCAAAATCACCAGACATCTTCACTTTTCCGGCATCATTGCCTGGCGTGCGTTTATCGGTCGAGTGGTGTATGGGTACCAATTGCGCAACCGGTTTGCCTGATTTGGCAATAATGATCTTTTCCCCGCTCATGACGCGTTCAAGCAACTTCGACAAGTGAGTTTTGGCCTCGTGGATATTTACTTGAATGCTCATAGTGCCTCCGGAAATTGATCTATCTCTAAGGTGCTTGTCGGGCCTGTGACTGTCATGTACGCATCAACCAGGACCTGACAGACCCGTTCACGCGTACTTGTCGTAATTGTAAACTAAGGAGTGGACTAAGTCAATTGGGGGACTAATATTATCTTCCATAGCGGTAATATGCTGCGCAGGCTCCCTCGGCTGAGACCATGGTAGCCCCCAAGGGATGTTCCGGCGTGCATTGATTCCCGAAGGCGCTGCAATGGTGGGGTTTCTTCAATCCCTGGAGGATTTCACCTGCAATGCACAATGGAGATTCCTCGGGTTGGATTTCTCCGACGTCGAAGCGCATCTCAGCGTTGAAGTGATTGAATTCTGGTCGCAATCTCCAGCCGCTCAATGGGATTGTGCCGATGCCGCGCCATTTGCGGTCGCACTCTTCGAAGACTTGCTCGATCACTCGCTGTGCTGGTTTATTGCCATCAAATGTGACGGCTCGCTGGTAGGCATTCTCGACTTCCTCGATGCGACCCTCTTCGAGCATCTTGACTGCCGTTAGGATGCCCTGGGCGATATCTAACGGTTCGAACCCAGTTACTGAAATGGGTGTCTGGTACTGCTTGGCAATGGGGGGGTATTCCCAATACCCCATCACGGCGCAAACATGCCCAGCTGCCAGGAAACCCTGCACGCGGTTGTGCGGCGACCCCAAAATGGCATGCATCGCCGGGGGAACGCGTACGTGCGAGACCAGGATGCTGTAATTTTCTATCCCCAATGCTTTGGCTTGCATCACGCTCATGGCGTTGGCGGGAGCAGTGGTTTCGAAACCTATCGCAAAAAAGACTACTTCTTTGGCGGGGTTTTCCTGAGCAATCTTGAGTGCATCCAGGGGCGAATAGACAACGCGTACGTCACCGCCGGTAGCTCGCACAGAAAATAAGTCTTGGCTGGAGCCAGGGACGCGCAGCATATCGCCATACGAGGTAAATATCACTTCATGGCGCGACGCATCACGCAGGGATGCGATAGCCAGGGCTTTGTCGATCAGCTCCAAGGGAGTCACACAGACCGGGCACCCCGGGCCGTGAACCAGCTCGATTTCGTCAGGCAAAAGCTGGTCGATGCCGTGGCGCACAATGGCATGGGTCTGCCCGCCACAAATTTCCATCAAGACCCATGGTTGCGAAACGGTCTCTCGAATCTCTCCCAAGACCCCTTTGACAAGTTCCGCATCGCGGTACTCAGTGATATATTTCATGATGCTTGCGAGTTGGGGATCTGGTCATCATACAAGCCTAGCTCCTCCCCTAAATCAGTGATTTCACGCAGCATTTCTAAGGTCTTCTGGGCTTCATCTTCGCTCAGCAGGCTGATGGCGAACCCTACGTGGATGACAGTGTAATCACCAACTTGCGCTTCGGGTACGAAATCCAGGCAGGTCTCTCGCACAATACCGCCAAAATCGACCTTGCCCATCTTCAACCCGTCTTTATCATATATTTCGGTAATTTTACCTGGAACTCCGAGACACATATCTACCTCCAAACCTATTGAAACTGATACGCTGCAATGATGGCCTGGCCGAGAGAAATGCCACCATCGTTGGCGGGAACTTTTTCGTGAATGAGCACTTCGAAATCATCCTTCGCGAGGCGGACTAATGATTTGCTAAGTAGGGTCATATTTTGCCACACACCGCCGCTAAGCACCACCGTATTGACCTTGAATTCTTTGCGCATAGCCACGCAAATGTCATGCACTAGCTTGGCCAGGCCGTTGTGAAAACGTGCCGAAATGGTTTCTGGCCCTACGCCTGCTCGCAGGTCCGCTATGATGGCATGAAACAATGGCTCAGGGTCGATGAATTGAGAATTGAAAATTCTCAATTCATAATTCCCATTCTCATCAGGATCAGCAAGGGCTTCGAATTCGATTGCCGCCTGTGCCTCGTAATTGACAGTTTGGCAGATCCCGGAGAGGGCGGCCACGGCATCGAAAAGACGGCCCATACTGGATGTGGGGGGCGCGTTGAGGCCAGTGGACAATTGTTTTCGGAGAGAAGAAATCTGGTCAATTAAGGGTTGGGAATTTTCAGCCGTTGCCTGTGGGCTGCCTAACGTCCACAACACCGGAGCCAAATCTTCATCCCATTCGATCCCTAGTGTGTTCAGCCAGGAGAGCGCCATACGCCAGGGTTCCTTGATGGCCTTATCGCCCCCTGGGAGTGGGGTGTAAGCCAGGTGAGTGTAACGGTGGTAGCCTTTGTAATCGGCAAGCATGAACTCACCACCCCAAATGGCGCTATCGTCGCCATAGCCCGTACCGTCGAACGAGATGCCGATGACAGGTGCGTCTCCTTTCAAGCCATGCTCGGACATGCAAGCCGCAATATGGGCGTGATGGTGTTGTACGCCAATCTGGGTTTTACCTTGGCTCTCCGCACGTTCGATGGCGTAGCGTGTGGCCATATAGTCGGGATGTAAATCGTAGGCGATGATTTCCGGCTTAATGCGGAACAAGCGCTCAAAATGCTCGCTGCCCTCTTCGAAGGCACGCAGGGTTTCATAGTTTTCAAGGTCGCCAATATGGTGACTGATGAAAGCATAGCGATCCTTGGTCAGGCAAAAGGTGTTCTTCAGTTCGGGGCCTGTGGCCAGAATAGGAGGAGATTCAATAGGTAAGACTACAGGATAAGGTGCATAACCGCGTGAACGCCGGAGTAGGTAGTTGGTGGTTTGGGGTTGGTGGTCGGGAGGTTCCCCTCCGGCAACAGGCAACTGCCAACTGACAACTCTGGTGACCGAGTCATCGCATCGGACATGGATATCTCTGTTATGCATCAAGTACGCATCTGCGAGGTCGTTTAGTCGAGCGCGTGCTTCCTGGTTGTGGGTGGCGATAGGCTCTTCGCTGAGGTTTCCGCTGGTCATGACTAGTGGCGGGATTTTGGACGCGGATGGACGCGGATTTGCACGGACATTTTTTTGTTTTTTGTGTTTTTTTCGTGTAATTTCGTGTTCTTCCGTGTACGCATTAAACAATAAGTGATGCAGTGGGGTGTAAGGCAGCATCACGCCGAGGGTGATTTGGCCTGGGGCAACTGCCTCCGCAATGCTTGATTCGGACCGACGCCTGAGCAGAACGATGGGATGTTGGGGCGATTCGAGTAGTTCTCGTTCAGCTTCATTCAGGTAGCAGTGCTGCTCGATAGTCTGGAGATCGGGCATCATTAAGGCGAAGGGCTTGTCGACGCGTAGTTTTCTCTTGCGCAGTTCCTCGACGGCTTTAGCATTGGTGGCGTCACAGGCCAGATGAAAGCCGCCGAGCCCCTTAATTGCGAGGATTTTGCCCTGAAGTACTAGTTTTTGAGAGGTAGTTATACTCTCTTCTTGGGACGCAGATGAACGCGGATCGCTTTGCGTGCCTGGCCGAAGGCCCGCCTTTGGCGTGGCAACACGGATTTTTTTATTTTTTTTCCGTGTCGATCCGTGCGATTCCGTGTCCAAAATCTCCAACCACACGTGCGGTCCACACTCGACGCAGGCTACCGGCTGGGCGTGGAAGCGGCGGTCGCGGGGATCGCTATATTCGGCAGCGCATTCCGGGCACATCTCGAAAGGCGCCATGGTGGTCTGGGGACGATCGTAAGGGATATCTTTGATGATAGTAAAGCGCGGCCCACAATTGGTGCAGTTGATGAAGGGATAGAGGTAACGGCGATCGGCAGGATCGAAGAGCTCGGCGAGGCAGTCTGGGCAAATGCTCACATCGGGTGATATGGGTTGAAAGGCGCCCGGGATAGGTTCTGAGTGGAAGATCTCGAATGACGAGAACCCGTTCGGGGAACAAGGATCCACCTCGAGGGAGGCAATCAGGGCCAGTGGGGGGGCTGATTCTCTCAATAATCGTGCAAAATCTGAAAGCGCAGTTTCATCCCCATCGACCTGAATATCCACCCCTGCAGACGTATTGCGCACCCATCCGGTCAGGCCGAGGTCTTCTGCTAGGTTGTACACAAAGGGACGGAAGCCCACCCCCTGCACAATACCGGTAATGTGGATGCGAGCACCTTTCATGGTCAGGCGTTTGATTGAATCCAGCCGAGCCAATCCTCGAGACCTTCGGCAGTGCGGCAGGAAATTGGGAAGGTCACCAGGCCAGGGTTGAGCAGCTCGACGCCCCGCCGAAAATACTCCATATCGAAATCGATGTAAGGCATTAGGTCGATCTTGTTGATCACCAGCGCGTCGACGTCCCTATACATCCCCGGGTATTTGTAGGGTTTATCATCGCCCTCAGGGATGGAGGCGATGAGCACATTCTTGTGCGTGCCTAGCTTGAACTCTGCGGGACAGACCAAATTACCGACGTTCTCCACCAGCAAAAGATCCAACTTATGGAGTTCGAGTTGCTGCAGGGCGTCGCGCAGCATGACAGCATCGAGATGGCATTCGCCCCCGGTGTTGATTTGGATGGCGGTGGCACCAGCAGCGGCAGCGCGGTCGGCGTCGATACTGGTAGCGATATCGCCATCGATGGCGGCCAGGCGGAATTTTCCAGCTAATCTCTGGACGGTGTGCTCGATGAGCGACGTCTTACCAGCCCCGGGGGAGGCCATCAAATTGACGCTGAACACACCAGCCTCGTCGAGCTGGCGGCGATTTTCCATTGCCAATTGGTCGTTGGCGCTGAGGATCTTTTCTACGACGGGGATTCGTCTGGTCATAATCGTAGGATACCACAGGGGCTACTGAACAGAAAGTGAGCAAACTCCTGAAAACGGAGTTGTCAGGGTGCATTTATCATCTCAAAGAGATGACAGAAAACATGTCATATAAAAATTACATTATGCTATAATAATAGGGAGCGAAGCGCAGGAGTGTTTGACCCATGTCCTTGCGCATAGCCGTTTTGGGGATACCCGCCTATCCCTAATCTCCTTTTCTGATCAACTGGCCCAGACATTTTTATAGTCTGGGCCAGTTGGATTTTTGCAAAAATTTTCTGACAAAATATTACGGATAGGAGATCGATCATCTCTGACGGAGGGGATTGGTCGCAGCCCACATGATCATGGTGATAACGATGGCGGAAGTCAGACACCAGGCGCAGGTGGCGCCAATAACGAATGGCTCTAGAAAGGTGAGGTAAATGGAGAAAAGTGTCCCAAAGAGGGCAAAGCCCCAGACAGCCTGTGCAGCCAGTTTGCGCCAAGTCTCGGGTCCGTAGTATTGCAACCCCCAGGCGATGGATATGGCAATGTAGCCAGCCAGACCGAGTACGCCGACTGGGAGGATGCCAAACAGCCTGGCATAGGGACTCTGTTGAACCGTATTGCAATCACCGACGGGGCCGCAGACGGCCTTGCTCTGTGTGATCTCGACAAAGGAAAGATAGCCCGCGACGACCAGGCCTATGGCACAGAGCACAGGAATTACCCAGCGCTCCCATGATCTGGTGGCAGAGATGCGTTTGTTTAACTGTCGCCAGATCCCCCCTAGGCTCACCACCATGCCGAGCAGCACAACCACCGAAGCAGAATTGCCAACAGGATCGGTTTGGAACTTCTCGATCATCGTCTGATCTTCAGCGATGAATGTTTCACTATCGGGAAGGTCCATTTCAAGGGAGGGTGACCCTTCTTCAACTGAATTTTCGGCTTGCTCGGCTGTAGCCTCTTGTTCTGGAGTGCTGGTGGGGTCGATGGCTTCAGGTGTGGATGTCGGCTCCAGGGGTTGAGCGGTGTTGGACACCTGAGCTGTATTTTCGGCGGTTGGTTCTAGGGTGGGTGTGGCTTTTTGTGATGTGTCCGTCGCTGTGTTGGTAGGAGTAGACTCCTCCACGGCCGTTGGCGTTGCCTCGGCTTGTGCCGTCGCCGCAGATACGGAGGCCGTATAGGCTTCGACGAATCCAGGAATTGGCGGCCAATCGATGCCGCCTTCCTCGAGACCATCTTCAATGATCTTGGGGAAGAGCGCAGGAATTTCCCCGGACCCCACCAGGACGGTTTCACCGACGACCAGGGCTGGGACTCCCAGGCGTTCATCTGGCACCTCGAATTGCTCTATCATGGCCTGATAGATTTCTTGTCCCTCGATGGTTTGTGTGTTGATGCCGATGATCAACAATTGATTGCCAAATTTTTCGATCAAGGGAGGAATATCTTCCTGGATGACTTGATGGCAGTGTGGGCAGGTGGGCGAGTAAAATAAGATCGCGCGCACAATGGGAAATTCTTCTTCGGTTTGTGCGAATGCAGGCTCGAAGATGGCCAGGGATAGCAACAGGGCCATGGTGAGAATTGTGATTCGATGTGACTGACGGTGCATATTGAGTAAACCTCGATGGTGTATCGAGTGATGTCCTATCCGAAGGACTCACTCGTAACGATAAAGTATTTTCCAGTAACGTGGGAGATTCTATCATGTTTATGTGGAGAATATCACAATTATTGGTACGCGGCTTCGATGACCCACACGATATTCGCAATGATTTGGGGTAGAATCCTTTGCGTGTCGCGCTGGTTAGTGGAGTGTCATCGAGTGACATGAAGTCGAGATATTTCGGCATATGAGCTTACTACATGTCATACTGAGGGAGCGCAGCGACCGAAGTTTCTAGACTTTTCGCTCTCGTTAGAAACGCTCGCTCAGAATGACATTAAGTAGTGAATTTTTGAATGTGCACCCTACTGTTCGTCATGCTGAGTGAAGCGAAGCATCTAGACTTTTCAACCGCGTTAGAAGCGCTTGCTCAGAGCGACAGGAAGTCCGGATATTTCAGCAAATGAGCTTAGGAGATGTCATACTGAGGGAGCCATGCGACCGAAGTATCTAAGATCATCGTTTGTGTTTGCAACGAGTACTTAAAGCGACATTGGCGAATCTATTTGACATGCGAACCTATTATGTTTACATCATGACTAATCATTCGCGGACGCTCTATACAGGAATGACGAATGACCTTCTTCGTCGAGTTTATGAGCACAAGAAAGGCTTATTTCCGGGATTCACAAAGAAATACAAAATCAAACAGCTTCTTTCTTATGAAGAGACTGATGATGTCACAGTTGCTATTGCGTGAGAAAAACAGATCAAAGGGTGGTTGCGGCAGAAGAAAATTGATTTGATAGAATCTATCAATCCAAATTGGGATGATTTGGCTGATGATTGGTATGATGACTGAAGTTGAGATGATAGACTCTTCGCTCGCACAAAAGGCACTCTCTCAAAGTGACAGAATAGAGGATATCTTGAAAGACTAGATAACCATCTGTCATGCGGAGCATCTAGACTCTTTGCTTGCACAAAGACGCTCGCTCAGGGTGACAATCAAAAGGAATATATGGACAATTCAATTCTCTTTACACCTGGAAAGATTGGGTCCCTTGAACTTCCCAACCGGCTGATCCGTTCCGCTACCGCCGAGCGGATGGCCGACGAAGAGGGACGCCCTCGGCCAAAGATGTACACGCTGTATGAGGTTCTGTCGCGCGGCGGTGTGGGCTTGATCATCACTGGGCATATGTATGTCCATCCCTCCGGGAAGGCCCACCCAGAAATGACGGGTGTATACAAAGATGACCTGATCCCGGATCTGGCCAAACTGGTAGAGATTGCGCACGAAAACAACGTCAAAGTGGTGGCACAGATCAATCACGGTGGGAGACAATCTTATCTTGATGCGACCCCGAATCCGATTGCTCCCTCTGTGGTAATGGAGTCGTTGTCTGTGAACTCAAACCCAGCCCGGGAAATGACCGTCGAAGAAATCGAGATGGTTATCGATGCTTTTGCGCAGGCAGCGCGGCGGGTCAAAGAGGCTGGCTTCGATGGGGTGCAACTGCATTCGGCGCACGGCTATCTGATCAGCCAATTCAACTCGCCTTTTCTCAATCGTCGGAACGACGAATGGGGTGGAAGTTTGGAAAACAGAGTGCGCTTCTTGCGAGAGGTCACGCTGGCGGTAAGGGAACAAATTGGAGATGATTATCCCGTCCTGACCAAGTTTGGTATGATGGACGGGGTCGAGGGAGGGCTGACCTTGGAGCAGGGTGCCCAGATGGTGGAGATGATGGCCGAAATGGGTTTGATGGGCATCGAATTGAGTGGGGGCATGGGGGGTGAGTTGCTCACCAACGTCAAGAAGGGCATCAACCGGGAAGAGAAGGAAGGATACTTTTCGCATTTCGCTCAAGCAGCCAGGGAAGTTACCGATTTGCCGATTGCTTTGGTGGGAGGCTTCCGTTCGAAGCGCGTGATGGAACAGACACTAGGGGATGGTCTTGCGGATTTCATCTCGGTGTGCCGGCCGTTGATCAATGACCCTGAGCTACCCAACAAATTCCGCGCGGGGACTCTCGAAAAATCAGGCTGCATTTCGGCGAATAATTGCTGGGCGGAACACGCAGGGGATGGGATTGCCTGCAAGTGCCCGATTTAAAGGAATTCAATTGACCGACAATCAAAACAACAAATCGAAAGGCATGCTGACCTTCACCATCGTGTGGGTCGGGCAATTGATCTCGACGCTGGGCTCGGGTTTGACCAGCTTCGCGCTGGGTATCTGGATCTACCAGGAAACCGGGTCGCCGACGCTCTTCGTGATCAACATCCTGGTATGGACGCTACCCAACGTTCTGATCTCACCGGTGGTAGGTGTGATCAGCGATCGCTGGGACCGGCGTTTGGTGATGATGATGGGCGATACAGGCGCGGGGTTGAGCACGCTTTTTGTGGTGATGGTGTTATTCCTTGGTGACCTGCAAATCTGGCACATCTACCTGGCGACGGCGATCAACTCGACCTTTGGTGCGTTCCAGTGGCCAGCATTCTCAGCCGCGACTTCTACGCTGGTCCCCAAGAAACATTTAGGTCGCGCGGCTGGAATGTCGCAAATTGGGGATGCGGTCAGTCACTTTGCCACACCAGCCATAGCCGGGGCATTGTATGTCAGCTTGGGAATGAAGTTCATTTTGACTGTGGACTTGGTCACCTATTTGGCTGCGCTGGGGACTTTGATGGCAGTGCGCTTTCCGAGACCAAGATCGACCGAAGCAGGAGAAAGTCAAAAAGAATCGTTTTGGGGTGAAGCGCTTTTTGGTTGGAAATACATCAGAGCTCGCCCTGGACTACTGGGTCTCCTGACCGTATTTGCCAGTCTGAATTTCTTATGGAGTCTAACGTTTCCGCTGTTGGTCCCGATGCTCTTGGATATGACTACCCCGGACATGGTTGGCTATGTCCAGTCCATTGGAGGCCTGGGAATGTTGATCAGTACCCTGGTGATGAGCGCCTGGGGCGGCCCCAAACGCCGAATCCTGGGGATCTTCTGGGCGGAAGCCCTTTCAGGGGTGGCGGGGATCTTCCTGGGGCTGCGACCTTCGCTTTCCATGATCTCGGCGGCGATGTTCGGGATGCATTTGATCTTGCCAACTTCGAACGCCAACAGCCAGGCGATCTGGCAGAGCAAGGTAGCCCAGGATGTGCAGGGGCGAGTGTTCGCCATTCGCAGAATGATCGCTTTTTCCATCGAGCCGATCGCCGTGATCTTGGCGGGTCCTTTGGCGGAGAGGGTGTTCGAGCCGCAGATGATGCCAGGTGGGGGGCTGGCAAGCATCTTTGGTGACCTGTTGGGGACTGGCCCGGGGCGCGGTATTGGGTTGATGTTTGCGCTTTCAGGGTTTGTGTATGTCTTGATCGCGATGGTAATATTGCTTCATCCGCGTATTCGTCGGGTGGAGGTTGAGTTAGAGGATGTAGTGGGCGAGGAGTAGGCTGCCCTCACCTCTGCCCTCTCCCTTTGGGGAGAGGATGTATTTGGAGTAAAATGAAGAAACAATACCGCTATTTTGAAGATCCATTGAAGTTTGAGTTCAAGGCGATCATTGTGGAGGTGCGGCCTCTCGATGATGACCGCTTTGGGGTGATTCTCGATGAAACCTATTTTTACCCGACTGGCGGAGGACAGGAGTATGACACTGGAACATTGGGGGATATTCCCGTGGTCGATGTGCGGAGGGACGAGACGACCTCAAAGGTGGTCCATGTGGTGGAGCGCAAACTGCCTTTGGGGAACGTACGGGGGAAGATCGATGGTGAGCGGCGCATGCGACACATGCAGCATCACTCTGCCCAACACCTGCTGAGCGCCTGTTTCAAGAAATTATTGGATCTGGATACACTATCGGCGCATATCAGTGGGTATACTTCTTCGTCGATCGACCTGCCTGATGTCCAACTTGACAGTGATAGTATAACGAGTGTGGAGAGCCTAGTTAACGAGATCGTTTTCAGGAACCTCGGGATCAAGACAACCTTTGTCGAACAGGATCAGGTACGAGCGGTGCCTCTGAGACGTCCCCCTAAAGTGCAGGGAGATATTCGCGTCGTGGAGATCGAGGGTTTTGACTGGTCAGCATGCGGTGGTACGCACTGCCTTAATACAGGGATGATTGGGATGGTCAAGATCTTCAAAACGGAACGTCAAAATAAAAAGACTAGGGTGTATTTCATGGCTGGTAGTCAGGCTGCTGATTATTTCCAGTCACTTCATGATCAGGTTAGTTCGTTGGCAGAGGAGATGAGCGTCCATTGGGGCGATCTGGCGGAGGCAGTGCGGTCTCAGGCGGAGACATTAAAGAGCGTGCAGAAGGAGTTACGTGCGTTACGAAAGGAGCGCCTGGGGAGTGAAGCTGAGTCGTTGGCTGCCTCAGCTGAGAAAACGGGGGATTACGATTTGGTGGTGGGAACCTACGATGGCCGGCCGATGGACGAATTGCAAGCGCTGGCGAAATCAATGCTGGACAGGGATGGATTGATTGCGGCGTTGGCGACTTTTGATGGTGAGAAGGTGGCTATGGTGGTAGCTTGCTCGGCGGGTGTCGATGTGCATGCGGGGGAGTTGATCCAAAGATTATTAGAACCTGTGGGAGGCAGAGGGGGAGGGAGTCCGCAGATGGCCCGTGGTGGTGGAACTATGTCTAAGATTCAATTTGATTCCATTTTGACGGGGATAAAGGGAATACTCGAATCGAGTTCCTTCGAAACAGCAATTGAATAGGTTGTGCTGTATTCACGTACGTAGCGCAGCTCATCATCGATGGGGCTGCGGACGGCGATTCCGCCACGGTTGAGCACGTGGGTGTAGATCATGGTGGTGCGGACATCTTTGTGCCCCAGGAGTTCCTGGACGGTGCGAATATCGTAGCCGGCTTCGAGGAGGTGGGTGGCGAAACTGTGTCGCAACGTGTGAGGTGTGACACGCTTATTCAACCCACTGTCTTGTGCTACTGTACGAATGGCTTTCTGAATTCCGGAGGCATGTAGGTGGTGACGGGCGCGTCTTCTTGTGCGGGGGTCTTTGGAGTAGTTCTTGGAAGGAAAGAGGTATTGCCAAGACCAATCTTTGTGAGCATTGGGGAATTTTCTGTCCAACGCAGTGGGCAGTGATACTCCAGGGAGATTGTTGGCGATATCATTCTTGTGGACGATTTTCACTCTTTCTAGTTGTTCCTGGAGTGGAGGGATAAGTGAGTCTGGCAAAACTGTGATGCGATCCCTGAACCCTTTACCATCACGGACAACGATGACGCGATAGTCAAAATCGAGGTCTTTTACTCTCAACCGTAAACATTCAGATAGGCGCAATCCGCTTCCGTAAAGCAGTTTTGCGATCAGTTGGTGAACGCCTGTGAGGAGCTTTAGAATGGTCTTTACTTCGTCGATGGTAAGAACCGTTGGCAACCTGGCAGGGCGAGCAGCGCCAAATCTCTCAAAGCTGATGTCGATCTCTTGCTGGATGACTTCTCTATAAAGAAATAAGAGCGCGCTGAGAGCCTGGTTTTGGGTGGCTGAGGCGACGTTTTCTTTGACACTAAGCTGGACGAGGAATTCTTGCACGTGATCGCCACTCATGTCTTTGGGGTGCTGTTTATTATGGAATAGGATATAACGGCGGATCCAGTGTAGGTAGGCTTGTTCGGTGCGATAGGAGTAGTGTTTCAATCGCAGGTGATCGCGAACTCGTTCAAGCAATTTTTTAGGTTTGGCGGTCACTGTTGTACCTCTTGTGTGTGGAGTAGAGTTGGTTTATGATGGTAATGGAAGTTGGAAGTTGGAAGTTGGAAGTTGGAAGTTGGAAGTTGGAAGTTGGAAG
>CAYTKR010000046.1:0-35013 GCA_964438295.1 uncultured Anaerolineales bacterium | reverse complement strand
GTATATTCGATGACTTTCGTGCGCGGCCGGGAAGGGATCAGCGTGTTCAACATCGCTTTTCGCCCTAATTTGGCTTGAGAGCCAAGGCCATCAAATATAGGAAGCTGCGCTTCCCCTTTTGGGAGTTTCACGATTGCGATAGTTGGCCTAAGAAGATCATCTGCATTCTGGGCACCCGAACCTCGGGATGGGGTTATGCGCTGCCATCCCAAAATTCCAACTACGCCCACAAGGCCAATGGCAAACACCCAGGCCAGCCAATAGAACCAGCCGCGACTTCTAGTTTTCATTCAGTTACCGACAAATGGGAGATCTACACAAATACTACTCGTTCAAGGTCATCAAGAACTCTTGGTTGTCGTTGGTATTCTTGAGACGATCAAAGATTGCTTCCGCGGCTGTCCCTGCATCCATGCCAGCACCATGAGGTGGTTGGGCGACCATTTGATCGTACATACGGCGCATCAGCCAGACTCTCGGCGTGATATCGGGCCCTAAGAGTATCTCCTCACGACGAGTAGATGAGCGCGAGATATCAATCGCTGGGAAAATACGCCGCTCTTGCAACTGGCGAGAGAGATGCAGTTCCATATTGCCTGTGCCTTTGAACTCCTCGTACACCACATCGTCCATTCGGGAGCCAGTATCGATCAAACAAGTAGCTACAATCGTCAGTGAGCCCCCGTCTTCGATATTACGAGCCGCCCCGAAGAAACGTTTAGGTGGATACAAAGCCGAAGGGTCTATACCTCCCGAGAGTGTCCTACCAGAAGGTTGCACAACCAAGTTATAGGCGCGGGCAAGTCTGGTGATGGAATCCATGGCAATGAACACATCGCGACCAGTTTCAACAAGACGTTTGGACCGCTCGATGACCATCTCGGCAACGCGTACGTGAGCAGACACCGGCTCGTCAAAAGTGGACGAAATCACTTCTGCATCCACTGAACGATCCATATCTGTGACCTCTTCCGGTCGTTCGCCGATCAAGGCAACGATCAAGTTTACTTCAGGATACTGATTGGAAATCGCATTGATCACATTCTTCAATATCGTGGTTTTTCCGGCTTTGGGAGGCGAGACAATCAAACCACGCTGTCCACGTCCTACCGGGGTGATCAAATTAATCAAACGTGTAGCCATGAGATGCTTATCCGTTTCCAGGTTGAATCGTCTATCTGGAAAAATCGGGGTCAAGCGCTCGAAGCGCATCCGGCGCATGGCTTCTTCAGGATCTAAGCCATTAACTGTCTCTACTTTGAGCAGACCATAGTGGCGCTCGGACTCACGCGGTGGACGCACATGGCCGATGACCATATCGCCATTGCGCAACTTATAGCGCCGGATTTGGGATTGCGAAACATAGACATCATTGGAACTGGGTTGGTAGTTATCCCAACGCAAAAAGCCAATTCCCTCGCTCATGATCTCTAAGATGCCGCCGCGCACTTCTAGGCCATCCCGCTCGGCTTCGGCCTGGCGGATGAGCATGATCAATTTTTCTTTCTTGAGTTGAGCAGCCTGGGGGACATTGAAATCCATGGCAATCTGACGCAACTCGATCAAGGGTTTCTGTTCAAGTTCTAAAACATTCATATATCTCTTCTCTGGGGGACATTCTATGCCGCGTACTCGATATTCCAACCCCACTGCTATACGCACGCACCTGAGGGCGCGGGAAACAGGGAAGCGATCAACGCGGTTTTTCTATTTTGATCTCCAACAAGGGGGAAAACCAGAAAAATTATAGCATGGGAGAATACAAGTGGCAAGCAGAGAAGATTAAATCTTGATGATCGTTTATGACAGCAGTTAATGTTTCGTAGGGGGACGCTAAGCTCGAATTTGCCCAATGATCCAGATCAAGTTCCCGATGGTATAATCGCCGCATGTTACTCGACAAACTAAAAGGCATTGAAGAACGCTACGAAGAGATTAATCAAGAACTGATGGAAGTTGGCGATGACTATCAACGCGCCGCCAACCTGGGTCGAGAACGCGCCGATCTGGATCCCATCATCAAAAAAGCTGCTGAATATCGTAAATCGATTAAAGGTTTGGAAGAAGCAAAAGAATTACAAGTGGGTGATGATGCCGAGTTAGCCGAATTAGCCGCCATGGAACTGGCAGAATTAGACGAACAAATTCCCCAGCTCGAACTCGAAATCAAAACCCTCCTGATACCCAAAGACCCCCGAGATAAACGCAATGTAATCATGGAGATCCGGGCGGGCACGGGTGGCGACGAAGCCGGTATATTTGCCTCGGATCTATACCGCATGTACAATCGTTATGCTGACTCCCTTGGCTGGAAATCCGAAATGCTCTCCCTTAATGAGACAGGGGTCGGCGGCTTCAAGGAAGTCTCCTTCCTAATCAAAGGCGATGGGGCGTTCTCGAAATTAAAATTCGAATCTGGAGTACACCGCGTTCAGCGAGTACCGGTGACTGAATCTCAAGGGCGCATTCATACATCGACAGCCACTGTTGCAGTGTTGGCCGAAGTAGACGATGTAGAAATCGACATACCAGATCGAGATATTAAAATGGATGTGTATAAATCAGCCGGGGCCGGGGGCCAAAGTGTGCAAAAGAACTCCACTGCTGTACGGTTGACTCATCTACCTACAGGCATGGTAGTCCAATGCCAGGATGAGCGCTCTCAACTCCAAAATCGCCAGCGCGCCATGAGCATTATGAAAGCCCGCCTCTACGAGCTAGAAGAAGCCAAGCGACGCGCTGAAATTGAAGAGAATCGCCGATCCCAAATTGGTACTGGGGAACGTTCAGAGAAAATCCGCACATATAATTATCCCCAATCGCGGGTAACCGATCACCGAATTAATATGTCCTCTCACAATTTGCCGGTTGTTATGGATGGTGAAATCGATGATTTCATCGAAGAACTCACTACCCGAGACGAGGCTGAACGCCTGGCGGCTGCAGGATTTGACAAATAAGAATTGAATATTGACAATTACCAATTGACAATTTCTGATGCTCTAGTAGAAATTCATAAAGTTTCTAAACTTCATAGTGATACTCCCTCCCTCGACGCCCAGGTGTTGCTGACCCATATTCTCCAACGGCCACGCACCTGGGTTCTCGCGCACCCTGAAAGTCAGCTCTCCAATGAGCAACGCGAAACCCTATCTCAGAGCTTATTCCAAATTGGGGCAGGGACTCCCTTGCCCTATATCCTTGGGCACTGGGAATTCTATGGCTTAGATTTCATCGTCTCTCCCGCGGTACTCATCCCCCGACCCGAAACAGAGCTGCTCGTTGAAGATGCACTAACATGGATCACCAGAAAAACTGGTCATCCTCAACACAACAATAAGAATTCAAGTTCCTATTGGCGATCTTCGCATAATAGCGGAGAGTTGAAATCACCAAAACTTTATGCTGCTGATATTGGCACTGGATCGGGTTGTATTGCCGTTACTTTGGCGAAACTCATCCCAGATTTGCACGTGACTGCAATAGATATCAACGATGAAGCGCTGGATATTGCCCATACCAATGCCCAGAAACACGCTGTCGAGGATCGCATTGAATTTAAAATATCCGATATTTTTTCGGATCTAGAAGTCCACCCTTCAAAGTTCGATATTATTTGCGCAAATCTCCCTTACATCCCAATACGAACTTTACATTCGTTAGAAGTTTATGGTCGAGAACCCACCCTGGCATTAGATGGTGGGTCCGACGGATTAAACCTCGTTCGTCGATTATTGGAGGCCGCACCACAGCACCTTGCTTTAGGAGGTTTGCTGCTAATGGAGATTGACGCTTCTCAAGGTGAATCTACGCTGAAACTGGCTCAAGAAGCATTCCCTGCTGCTACAGTAAAACTGATACCTGATCTAGCTGGGTACGACCGTTTGATCCGCCTTGAAACATAATTATGAAAACAGAAATCATACCTACGAAACATCCCGAAGCAATCAAGCACGCTGTCAGTGTGCTCGCCAATGGAGGTTTGGTCGCTTTCCCAACAGATACAGTTTACGGGTTAGCAGCGACAATTTACGACACTGAAACCATTGGACGGTTATTTCGTGTCAAAGAGCGCGATCACAATAAGGCAATTGCAGTGCTGATGAGTTCTCCCGAGGATCTAGCGCGCATTACCGTCAATCCCCATCGAGATGCACTTAAGCTGGCTAATAGATTTTGGCCTGGCCCTCTCACTCTCGTAGTCCCTAGGCATCCTGATCTGCCCGAGATCCTCAGCCCGCTTCCCACGATCGGCGTACGCATCCCTGATCACCCAGATGCCTTAGCCCTGATGGATATCACGGGCCCATTAGCAGTTACTTCTGCGAATATCTCCGGGATGGAGAATGCCCTCACAGCGAACGAAGTGCTTGCACAACTTGATGGGCGTATCCAACTCATCTTAGATGGTGGGGGCACACCCGGCGGTCAGCCATCTGCTGTCGTCGATTGCACTTTGCCTGAACTACGCGTTCTCCGCGAAGGGCCAATTTCTTGGGAAAGCATACGTAGCGTATTGAAAAATGGTTAGCCTTCTTTTTAGGGCTGGCGGCTTTAAAGATCGGTATTCCTGGTTCTGATTCAATTTGCTTCTCATAATCTTCAAAGCTAACGTTTAATTTACCTTTATCTATTTTTCATCTTCTCCTTATCTAAAACCTTATAATAACAATTGCATTCTCCTCATACACTCAAACCGCCCCAACGGGAACTGGAGCCTCCCAACGGGGCGGTTGGGTTTTAAGGGGTAAGAGAAAAAAAATCTAAATCGTCTGTCAGCACATAGCAAACAAGGAGCACTTTATGTCCAATTTAGCAATTGCTCGGGCCGAGAAAGACGATTTCTTCGCCCACCACCCTCAGAGCCCTCTTGACTACGATCAGAAAGATAAATTCGACGGTTTATACTATTTCTCTGAGAATCCCGCATTACGCTTTGAAATTGATATAGACGAGTTCGATCAAAAAGAAGAGATTGAAATCCAGACGTCGACTGGGGATGTGCAACATTATCTCCGCTTTGGAAAGATCCAATTCGAAGTTGAGAACGAACCAGCCGAACTGACGGTTTACGAAAGCAGTCATGGGTTTTTCATTCCCTTCGTTGATTCCCAAGGGGGGCGTGAAACCTATGGTGCAGGTCGTTATCTCGATCCTGAGATTATGCCTAACGGCAAATTGTTGGTTGATTTCAATTTAGCGTATAACCCGTATTGCGCCTATAACGACCATTGGTCTTGCCCGCTGACACCGTGGGAGAACCGTCTCAATGTACCCATAAAAGCTGGCGAGATGAATTTCGAACAAGAGTCCTGAGGTGATTTCTCATGAAAAAGATCCCGCAACTCCTAGGGTTTGGACTGGTGTTGAGCCTGCTGCTATCTGCCTGTATGGGTGCCACTCAGACGATTAGTATGCCTAATCCCCAAGATTCGTCCACCCAAGAAACTCCTACAACCGAAGAGCAGCGCGAACTTGAAATCGTCACTCTGCTGCCCTTTGACGGTATTCCAGCAATCGATGACCCGGATTTTCTCAATGCTCGACAGGCCGACGAAGAATACGCACCGGATGAGTTAGTTATCGGCGTAGAATTCAACGGGGATGCACGGGCATATTCGATTCCACTATTATCTTCTCACGAGATTGTCAACGACACGGTAGGCGGTGAGAAGATCGCTGTCACATGGTGACCGCTTTGCTTCACGGGAATCGTGTATTCCCGCATAATTGACGAAGAAGAATATACTTTCGGCGTTAGCGGTAAACTGATTATGAACGTATTGGTGATGTATGACCGTCAGACCAAGACATTGTGGAGCCAGTTACTCGGCGAGGCTGTCCAAGGGGAATTGAAAGGCACCAATCTCGAATTCCTTCCTGCCTGGCAAACGACCTGGGCAGATTGGAAAGAGAAACATCCCGATACCCTGGCCTTGCGCAAAGGCTACTTCGGTGCCAGAGACCCGTACGATAATTATTACGCCTCATCCCGTACCGGCGTGATCGGCCAGACGGTCCTTGATGAGCGGCTGCATGCCAAGGAATTCGTCGTTGGCGTCGAACAAAACGGTGAAGCTGCTGCCTACCCTTTCAGCGTGTTGAGCAGTTTACCCATCGTAATCGACGAGGTCGGAGGATTTCCCATCCTGGTCGTCTTCAACGATAATACTGGAACCGGTATAGTTTTCAATCGAGATGTCGATGGACAAACGTTGACGTTCCAGGTGTTAGACGGGCTCACCCTCGTCGACGAGCAGACAAACTCATCCTG
Source organism: uncultured Anaerolineales bacterium (assembly GCA_964438295.1). Lineage (GTDB taxonomy): Bacteria > Chloroflexota > Anaerolineae > Anaerolineales > UBA11858 > NIOZ-UU35. Next base: position 28,739 of record CAYTKR010000046.1, on the reverse strand, counting down.
GGATGGTTTGACGGGAGAGGCGCTCGATGGGCCCTTGAGTGGGTCTACGTTGACCAGGATAAAGAGTACCACATCATTTTGGTTCGGTTGGAAAGACTGGTATCCTGGCACGCGCGTGTTTGGAATCGATGAAGGGGATCCTGCCCCCTGAGTTCAGAGCGAATTTTAAAAAAAACTGGTGCGAGCTCTAGAACTCGCACCAGTTTTTTTTCGAATTATTCTCCCATTGCAGGAAGATAAAGCTGTTCAGCATACTCCTTGATCATCCGCCTCATACTGAACTGTGGCCCCAAGGTGCGAATCGAGGCTTTCATTCTAGCAATCCACTCTCGGGGCAAATTGCCTTCCGAGCGGTCATAATACAAGGGGATGATCTCATTTTCCAGGATGTCATACAGGCTTTCGATATCCTTTTGGTCCTGCACATCGGGATCATCGTAGTCATGCTCATCACCAATCGCCCAGCCATTCATCCCGTTATACCCTTCGCGCCACCAACCATCTAAGACCGAGAAATTGAGTACGCCATTGAGGGCCGCTTTCTCACCAGAGGTTCCCGAAGCTTCGTTGGGGCGGCGGGGGGTGTTCAACCAGACATCAACACCTTGAACCAGGTAGCGAGCCAGGTTCATATCATAATCTTCTAAGAAGACCAGGCGACCACCATTCTCGGCCTGTTTGACAGAACGATAAACTTCTTGGATCAACATCTTACCAGGGTTGTCGTTGGGATGAGCCTTTCCGGCAAATATAATCTGGACCGGGCGATTAGGCCGGTTGATCAGCTCCAACAAACGGTCTAGATCGCGTAGGATCAGGCCAGCGCGCTTATAGGTTGCAAATCGGCGGGCGAAGCCAATGGTCAGGGCATAGGGATCCAGCAAAACCCCCGAAGCGATCACCTGAACAGGGTGCACGCCATCCCGAAGCCACTGCTCACGGGCACGATCGCGCATGTAGAATACCAATTTGCGCTTCAGATGCCGGCGTACCATCCACAATTCTTCATCGGGAATATTTTCCACAACCTCCCATAGATCAGGATCATCCAGGTGATTCATCCAATCACGGCCAAGATATCGTCGGAAGAGATGGTCGAGACGACGAGCCAGCCAGGTGCCTGTGTGAATTCCATTGGTGACATAGGATATGGGCACATCATCTTCACGCATGTCAGGCCAGAGGAAATTCCACATTTTTCGGGCGACTTGACCGTGTAATTCCGATACTCCGTTTCGACGCTCCGCGAAGCGAAAAGCCAGCAACGGCATACTGAAGGTCTCACCCCATGACATTTCGCGCCGCGCCAAATTGATGAATTGGTCTCGCTCCAAACCAAGTTCAGGCCACAGGTGGGAGAAGTATTTATCGATCAGCCACAGGGGAAATTCATCGCTACCTGCAGGAACCGGGGTGTGGGTGGTGAAGATTGTTGATTGGTGTACTTTTTCTTGGGCAGTCTCAAAGGAATGCCCGGCTGCCACCATTTCACGGCAGCGCTCCAAACCCATGAACGCAGAATGACCTTCATTCATGTGCCACACGGTTGGGTTATACCCCAGATTTCGCAACGCACGAACGCCGCCAATGCCAAGGATGATCTCTTGAGATATGCGCGCCTCCAGATCGCTATTATAGAGGCGTGAGGTCAACTCACGATCTTCAGCGCTATTGCCCTCAACATCTGTATCCAAGAGATACAGTGGCACTCGCCCAACATGGATCTCCCACAATCGCGCTAAAACATCACGTCCAGGCAATTCAACCGAGACTGTCAGTGGGGCATCTTCCTCATCCAATATAGGCGTAATGGGCATATCTTCGAAGTGAAGACGTTTGAAACGCGCTTCCTGCCAGCCATCTTCAGTAATATGTTGAGAAAAATATCCACGGGTATAAAGGAAGCCAACGGCAACCAGAGGCAAACCTAGATCGCTAGCCTCTTTTAGATGATCGCCCGAGAGCACGCCCAGGCCGCCAGCATAAATCGGCAGGGTTTCATGAAGCCCAAATTCAGTCGAAAAATAGGCAATGGGGCAGTTAATGCGCTCAGCATGTTCTTGCAGGAACCAGGTGTCATTGGCGCTCATATATTGGTCGTACATCCGAAAAATTCGATCATAAAAATCGAGATAATTGCGATCTTGCGCAACAGCATTCAGGTTTGCGCGCTCAACTTGACGCAGAAACTGCACTGGGTTGTGATACGTACGCTCCCACAAGTCATGATCGATGCGGCGGAATAGACGTTGCGCATCAGGTTTCCAGGTCCACCACAAGTTATAGGCCAACTCTCCTAAACGTCGAATACGGCGCGGCAAACTAAAATGATTAGCTGGTTCAGATCGAAATGATTTCATTTACAGTCCTTATGAAAATGTGTTTCACAGAAGTTGTTCTCAGAGCACAGAAATCCCGAAACATTGATATGCGCAGAGGGTCTAGTCTTGAAGCGCGCACACCCTTATTTCGGGGAAAATCCATACCATGGTTGAGTAAACTCTGGAGGCTTAATCTTACCATCCATGCCTTGTGATGACAAATGAAAGTTAACGCGGTCGCAGGGAATTGGGAGAGAATTGATTTGCGTTCACGCCAGGCGATAAACAGTGTGCTTGTGTGATTTTCACCCGAACGATAAAATTAGATCATCAAATACAATATCGATTGGCGGCAGCCCACCTGGTTGGGCGAATTCCTGATCATAACTAAAGAATGCATACAATCCCTGACAATCCTCTCTCATGACAATCACTGTACAACTCTTCGTCACCTGCCTGATTGATACTTTGGAGCCACAAATTGGGGAAGCCGTGGTTCAGGTATTAGAACGCGCGGGTGTATTTGTCGCTTTCCCCAAAGATCAGACCTGCTGCGGGCAACCCGCCTTCAATGCAGGGTTACGGGACGATGCCCGAATGATGGCCAAACATACCATCCAAGTGTTCGAAGAAGTCCCCGGGCCGGTCGTAATCCCCTCCGGGTCATGCGCGGCCATGCTGCGACATGGCTACGCTGAGTTATTTGAACATGATCCCGAATGGCTGCCCCGTGCAAATGCCCTCGCACAAAGAACCTTTGAGTTCACCGAATTCCTGGTAGATGAGCTGGACATCACGGATGTAGGTGCACAATTCCCAGGAAAGATCACCTACCATCCTTCCTGTCACTTGCTGAGGGGGATCGGTGTCGATAGGCAACCGCGCGCTCTATTAGCACATGTTAGAGACGCCCAATTCCACGAATTACCGCATGCTGAGGATTGTTGCGGCTTTGGCGGCGTATTCTCTGTAGAGCATCCAGAAATCTCTGCGGAAATGCTACAGCGCAAGATCAACAATACCCAAGATAGCGGCGCCGACACTATAGTGGTTTGCGATACTGGATGTCTGCTGCATATCAACGGAGGCCTTCACAGGCAAGGCAAAACCCCGGTTGTAAAACACATTGCAGAAATACTTGCTCAAAACACATAGTAATCGGTCGCCCACTTTCTCTGATAGACACCCGCCAACCTAAAGATGACACAACGTTCATTTCACCAATCAATTCGCCAGTCGATTTCAAACCCTGTTCTACAGGCAGCCCTTGACGCCAACGCGGAGAAGCGCATCCAGGCGCGCCAGACCGCCTATGCCTCCCTTCCCGAGCCTCTGGAGATCATGCGCCAGCGTGCCCATGAAGTGCGCGCTACGACCATCCGCAACATTCATCGCCACCTCGAAGAATTCATTTCCAACGTGGAAAAGAACGGCATCATCGTTCATCGCGCCTCAAATGCTAAAGAAGCGCGTCAAATCGTTCTCGATATCGCAAAATACACACCACTGAGTCACAGAGAAAAAACAAAAACTATCAGCGTTCATCCGCGTGAATCAACGTCCAAAACCCTAATTGCGAAATCCAAGACCATGGTCAGCGAGGAGATCGAGCTAAACAAAGCTCTCGAGGCCGTGGGAATCGAGGCTGTGGAAACTGATTTGGGTGAATATATCGTGCAGTTACGCGGCGAGCCGCCCTCCCATATCATCACCCCAGCGGTTCACCTGCGCCGACAGGAGGTCGGAGAGACCTTCCAAGAGAAGTTGGGGCTCCCCTATACAGAGGACATCCCCACGATGACGGATGCCGCTCGCGCGGCGTTGCGCCAGACCTTCCTAAATGCAGATATTGGGCTGTCGGGTGTCAATTTCGGAGTGGCTGAAACCGGTTCGCTGTGCATCGTCACCAACGAGGGCAACGGACGTATGGTCACCACGGTGCCGCCTATCCACATTGCGCTGATGGGTATGGAGCGCCTGGTGCCCTCCATGGACGATCTGGCCTTGATGCTGGCACTACTGCCACGCTCTGCTACTGGCCAAACCATCACGGTATATACCCAATTGATCCACGCGGCGCGCGCCGAGGGAGAGATCGACGGCCCTGACGAACGTCATCTGATCATCATCGATAATGGCCGCTCCACATTGCACAATACGCCCTTGAACGATGCCTTGATGTGCATTCGTTGTGGGGCTTGTTTGAATGCTTGCCCAATATTCCGGGAAATCGGTGGGCACGCTTATGTTGGAGATCGCGGACAAAGCACGACGTATCCTGGTCCCATTGGCTCTGTGGTCTCCCCTGGGCTTTTTGGTCAGGCCGAGTTTGGCCATCTGGCGCAGGCCTCGACGCTGTGCGGAGCATGCAAAGATGCCTGTCCGATAGATATTGACCTACCTGAGATGCTGTTGAGGATCCGAGCTGGGGAGACGAGAAGCCGCCAGCCAATATATGACAACGATGCAGGGGTCGGTTTGCCTAATGGGGTCCGTTGGGGATTACGGCTTTTCAGGTGGGCTGCTTCGAGGACGTGGCGCTTCAGACTCGCTCAAAAGCTGGCAGCCGTATTCAGCCAGGCCCTGTCCCCTGGCGCGGACTATATGAAATTGCCCGCCTTCACAGGATGGGGTTTCTCGAAGGATTTCTCTCGTCCAGCGATGCGGCCATTTCGCGAAAGATTTAATCATCAGCACAGAGACGCACTGTTCGAAGTGAAAAGTAATGGACAAAATAATGAAGAATCGTCAATCTCTCAAGATCAATCTCTGATACCCAATCGCCAAGATCCGATCTCGAAATTCGAAACCGAGTTGACTACCCTGGGTGGCAACTTCACCCGCAGCACAGCTGACTCCCTAGTAGATGGGATCGTTGCTCTGCTCAACGAACGCAATATAAGCAAGATTATGGCCTGGGAACAGGAACATTTGCCCGAGGGGTTATTGGATGCGCTTCGGGAACAAAGCATCCACATCGAGCACACGCCCCACCCCAAACTTCAGGCCGGATTGACCGGCGCTTTGTGCGCTATCGCAAACACAGGGACGCTGGTTCAGTCTTCAGGAGTGGGAAGTCCTCTTACTACATCCTTATTACCTGAAATCCAAATCGCAGTTTTACATGAAAATACCATATACGAAAACCTCCCCCAGGTATTAAACCTACGGGAGGTGCGAGCGGCGTCTTCAGTTTCACTGATCAGTGGACCCTCGCGTACCGCCGATATCGAGATGACACTGACCATCGGAGTCCATGGGCCGGGCGAGGTGCACGTCTTTTGTATTTGATCCGCTCGAACCGGCCTTAGCAACGTATCCGTCTGACTATTAGGGTGTAATCCGCACAAGGGGTGCGCGCCGGCGGGTAAAGAAGATCAGGCCAAATAATAAGCTGACTAACCCGATGATGAAAATTTCTACCGGTACTTGTGGCTGAAACTGGCGCAGTGTAAACCGGATATCCTGACGTATCAGAAATAACTGATTTGCCAATTTCGCAGACCAATGGGGAGATATCGCAGATGTTTGCCACAGAAACAGAACCAGGCCGGCCATCATCGCAACAAAGCCACTCAATGCATAATCGAGCCAGGAAAGTTTGAACTTGGGAATCGATCTTTGAAATTCGACCTGCTTCATCACCGTCTGGTAAATACTCGCTGGTGCAGGCTCGAGAGGATAAGATCGCAGTGCATCTTCGATGATCTCAGAGGGAGCTGGTGTGTTTTCTTTCATACCTTTACGGGTTCCTCCTGGAACTTCGTCAGAGCTTCTCGAAGCCGTCTACGTGCTCGAAATATCCCTGTTTTGACCGTGCCTAGAGGCATATCGACAACTTGTGAGATTTCGGCATACGACAAATCTCCCTGAAAGCGCAGCGTGATCAATATGCGCTGGCTTTCTGGCAATGCATCGATCTGCCCATACAGGTATTCACGCAATTCGCTTGCATTGAGGGCAGCCGCTGGGCTGTGCGTTGTCCGGGTCTCTTCAACGAAATCGACATCTTCATCTCCAATTTGCGCAAGCTCCTTGTTCAAGCGTGGTAATCGGTTGTAACACAAATTCATCACAATACGATAAAGCCAGGTTTGAAAACGGGCCTTGCGACGAAAGCCGGGCAAGCCTTTCCAGGCGCGCAGAAACGCTTCTTGGGATAGATCTTCAGCATCCTGGGGATCACTTAGGGCGCGCAAAGCCAGGTTAAACACAAAGCGTTGATGCTCGAGCACCAACTCAGCAAAGGCATCGCTGTCACCGGCTTGTGCCTGACGCACAAGCTTCTCTTCACGCGCTCGCTCCAAAGGTTTCTCCTAATAGATTAGACCGGATTTATGGAAATAAGTTTCACTAGAACGCCGAAGTGGGACTTTCCAGATTGAGGGCTACGGGGGGGGGCTCCACCCCGCGTACCCCTCAATCTGGGGGATCACCCCGGCAAATCCTAGAAAAACGAAACTTTTTGTCACATCACCTGTCTAACTATATGATAAGCACTCGTAGGAGGTAAGTATGAAACGTAAATGGTTAATCGCAGGTATCTTGATTGTAGCGGAAATCCTTCTTTGTGGTGGGATTATTCTCATCTCGTGGGTCGGCATTGATAATTTGAAAGAGGATGGTTTACGTGTTAGAGTATTTCACGCTGATCTGATCTCTGCTGAAGGCGATGAAGAGTGGCAGTTCTCTACAGATGGGCCTGCCGTCTTAGACATTGATTCATCGGCAGGCGATATCAGCATCATGGGTGGAGACACAGATCAAGTCATCATTTCTGCCCACAAAACTGCCTGGCACTCAAGCAAAGACAAGGCCCAGGCTGAATTGGACACTATGAATATCGTTGTCAACCAGGTCGGGAACAAGATCACGATTCGATACCAACAAAACCCGAAAGTCGTTATTTTTGGTTCCATTCGCAGTGACCGCGTGAACTTCTCCATTACCATCCCTTCGGATACGTCAGTGACAACTTCTACATCATCCGGGGAGGTTTATCTTTCAGATTCCATTGGAGAAGCGGATTTGCACAGCGAGTTCGGCAACATTACTGTCATTAATGTAACTGGGGCGCTCACTGTGGATAGTAACAGCGGAGAGATCGTCGCTCGAGGCATTGCTGCAGGAAATAAGGACATCGATCTACACACCGAGTTTGGGGAAATCGATCTCGAACTCTCCAGCGGGGATAATATTATTGTCCGCACAAACAGCGGGAAAATCGAGCTCTTGAATGTGGATGCGTCTGGTGATGTCATGCTGCATAGCGAATTCGGCAAGATCGAGTTCGAGAACGGGAAAGCCAAACAATTGACGATCAAAGCCAACAGCGGGTCGATTCGTCTGAACGAATTAGATATTAACAGCCTTGTTGACGTACACAGCGATTTCGGCGAAATCACGCTCATTGATGTGCTGGCTGACTCCTATGATCTGGATACAAATAGCGGCGAACTCAGCGTAGAAGTTGCCACGGGGGCTGTCAAAGCACATAGCGAGTTTGGCGATATCAAGATCTCAGAGGCACAGGATTCAAACCTCGATTTAGATACCAATAGCGGCACAATCGAGTTCAAAGGCTCATTAGGTGAAGGTCCCCACACGCTCAACACCGAATTCGGCAATATTCGCCTGGCAATCCCTGAAGATACTGCCCTGACATTCGAGCTGGAAACCGAGTTTGGCAAGATCCGCTCAGATTTCCCCGTCACTCTCAGCGGCGACCTGGAAGAGGATTACTGGGTAGGTACGATCAACGACGGTGGTGCTCAACTAACTGCCAAAACCAATAGCGGGCAAATTTCGCTCGAGATCATCGAACCCTAACCATCCAAACCAAAATTAAAAGGAGATCGAACTATGGATATGATCGGTGGTGTTTTCGCAACAACTGTGATATTTCTCAGTGTATTTGGCTTCGTGGCCTACACACGTTACTTGCAGTACAAAGAGACCATTGCCCTGGCTGAAAAAGGCTTATTGCGCCAGAAACATGCCCGGCGGAATGGCGACGGCAAAGGCGCGCTGCGTTGGGGTATTGTGATTGGGGCTATCGGATTAGCGCTGATCATTGGCCTATTCCCCATTTCCCTGAAGGAGAATTGGCTTTTATTGCTGATAGGCCTGCTGCCAACTTTCTTTGGGTTGGGCTTGGTTTTGGTGTACGTCGTCACCAAGGAAAACGGTGATCAACCTACATCAGATGCTATAGAGATGCTTGAAGAAGAATAAAGCCAATCGAAGTCAGTAGTAAGCTAAATCTCGTCCCAACCCCTTGCATCCTCCCCCAACAATCGGTAGAGGGAAACAGTAAAAAAATAGGTGCGTGCGGCGCTTTGCGCCAGCACGCACCTATTTTTTCACAAAACCCCCCTTCCGGCGGGGTAGGGGGGTAAGGGGGAATGGAGAAAGCTAAAGAATATCCATTAGGAGTATATGTTTAGAATATGTGCTTTCTTATCGTCGTAATTTAGTTTTGTTATTGTCCAGGAACTTTACGATAAACCCCATCGGGATCAGGAATCAAATCGTTTACAGCGACAACGGCCTCAACCTCGAGCGATCCATACAAGTGGGGGAAAACATCTCCATCAGCAGGCTCCCACCGGATCTCAGAATCCAGCCTATTGGGGTCGATCCACAATAAGACCAGATCGGGCACATCTGTATAGAAACGGTTTACTACTCCCAAAACCTGCTCAGGCCGCGAGCAATGGATGAAGCCCTCGGTCTCCAGCGAATCAGCACGGTACTCCCCTGCTGCATCGGCTTTCTCCCAATCCAACCGGGTACAAATATGAACGATGTATTCCATTTGCTCTGTCATACTGGTTTCAACCTCTCAAACGGTAGTAAAGCAACCCGAGATACTCTTTCAACGAATGGGTAGTGCTGCTCAAATTGGATGCCGATGGGAAGAAATTGTACAGCTGCGTGAGAAAATTTGGCTCCCAGAGGCGCGCCCAACTCTCCTGGGTGATGTGGTAATCCGTTGGCGCGGGGATGACATCGAAGCCCTGCCTTTCGAAAACCATCACCGAGCGGGGCATGTGAAAGGCTGAGGTAACCAGAATAATCCGATCGATGCCTTTCTCTTGCAAATATTCATAACTGTTAAGGGCGTTCTCATAGGTATTGCGAGAAAGGTTTTCTTGCCAAATGGCTTCATCCGGCACACCCAACATGTTCAACAATTCGGCCATCAGCTGGGATTCAGGGTAACTCTCTCCGAAATAAGGGACCTGGCCGCCCGAGAGCAAGATGTGAGGGGCGACTTCTTGATGGTATAAATGCGCCCCATAGATCACCCTATCTCCCGCACCGCCAACTTCGACGGTGCTGCGTGGATAAATCGGCGCAGCCGTACCCCCTGAGAGGATCACAATCACCTCGGCATCTGGGAACTCCTCGGGGGGAAGATATTGCCATTCAAGATTGCGCGCTAGGGAGTCAGCCACCCAGGTGTTGCCCCCAATCCAGATCGCGGCAATAGCCAAAATAATGGCGGTCTTTTGCCAGGTAGGTTTCTTTCGCAGCACTAAGGCTACGACTAGCAGGATCCAGGTCAGTCCGAGGGGGTAGATGAAGAGGGGTAAGAATTTGGAGATGAAAGAGAACATGATTTAGTGAACAATTGAATGTAGTCGGTGGACAGTTGGTGGTGATAGTAACGTACGCTCAACTCACTGTCAACGGGATCCTTCTCACCATGACGTAATGGGGGCCAGTCTTTGGTTTGTGAAATTGATCCCCTACAGTCTCAAAGCCCATCTTGCGATAGAAACCCAAGACTGGGGAACGAGCGTTGCACCACAAGTACGTACCCCCTTGGCTGATGATATAGTCGATGCAGTTGGTCAGTAACAGTCTGCCAATCCCGTGACCGCGCAGATCATCACGCACAGCCATACCTCGCAAACGCCAGGCATCAGGATGCTGCCTATCGGGCGATGGGTCCACATAAACTGTTGCTACCCCCACCAACTCATCTTCAAAAAATGCACCTGCATGATAGGCTTCGAGTTTGTCATCCGCCGGACTTATTGCAGCGGAGAGTGATTCGCCTGGGCGCAGCACATCCCGCCGCAAATGGAGGGTCTGTTCAGCGCTAATAGGTTTCAGAATGATCTTGGACGTTATCACCCCTCAAACTGACCCGGGAATCCGGTCACATCGGCCCGCAAGACTTGCTCGCCAGTCTGGTTGATACATCGACATCCTAACCGGACCCAGCCACGCGTTACATCGGCTTCGATCACCTCAGCTTCAGCTGTGATGGTATCGCCAATATAAACTGGAGCTAAAAATTCAAAGGTCATTCTGTTCGCTAGGAAAGCCCACAGACCACCCAGGTGAGTCAACAGGCTAGCGGTGAGCAACCCTGGGACGATGCGTTTCGCAAAAGTAGTTTGCTGAGCAAAGATTTCATCCGTGTGGTAGGGATTAACATCCCAGGTAGCGCCGATAAAAAGTGAGACATCTCCCTCAGTCAGCGTGCGAGTGAAGGATGCTTTTTCACCTACAGAGGGTGATTTAGGTATTCGGTTTGGGAATTTGGGAGTGTGCACTATTTTTGAAACCATCCATGGAAGTTCATGCTTGGTGATCAAAAGATCACGTATGGGAACGATTGACCCGAACTATTCGGTTATTTTATATCGTCCTATTGGCATTCGTCTATGCGTGTTTTTATCCATTTTTAGAACTTCCACACGCGAATTGCGCAAATCCTGGGCCGACAGCTATCGTAGTTTTCATGAGATCTAATCCCTCGATTGCGAACATTTCTTGAATCTGAGATTCTGTCCAGCGATGATGACTTTCAGCGCGAGCAGCCCAATTGATCAGTGTCTCCCGGGCTAATCCATCTAAGTCACGTTGATCTGCAAATACAGTGGCAGAAGCCACACTAAGATGCTCGGAAGGGTTGAGTATGGCAATCTGTCCATCAGGCTTGAGAACTCGTGTCATCTCATTCAGAGCGTCCAGCGGCTCGGATAGCAAGAAGAGCAGGTTGCTGGCAGTCACCAGGTCAAAGGATTGGGTGGAAAATGGTAAACCCAAGCTATTTGCTACGACCACTTCAGGATGTAGCGTATCTGGTTTGAACATCTCTGGATCAAGATCCGCTCCAAAAGCGCGGCAGCCTCTCTGTGCCAGCAACGCAGGCAACAGCCCGGGCCCAGTTCCGACATCAAGGGTCAGCCAGCCTCGCTGAGGTTGGCACCAGTCAATAAATCGGGCCAAAACTCGCCCCCAATTGGTTTGCGTTTGGAGTTCGTAGAAGTAGTCGGAATCGGACATATAAAGTGATCAGTATCCAGTAATCAGAGACCAGTTCTCAGAGATTCCCACACTGATTACTGACCACTGTATACTGATTACTGATTCAACTCCCACACAATGCGCAGGCCATCCAGCGTCAACCATGGAGCGATGATATCGATCACCTCGGTTTCACGGGCGACAATCTCCGCCAGACCCCCTGTAGCAATGGTCTTCATCTCAGGACCAAGTTCGCTCCGAAAGCGCACCACCATACCCTCGACCAAGCCTACGTACCCAAAGAGCAAACCCGATTGCATGGCATGGGTCGTATTACGTCCAATTGCTGTGGGGGGGCGGTCCAGGTCCACACGCGGCAGTTTGGCAGCGCGGGTGAAGAGCGCCTCGGCAGCGATGCCAATTCCTGGGGCAATGGCTCCACCAAGGTAATCACCCTCAGAAGAAATGGCATCGAAGGTTGTACCAGTGCCAAAGTCGACCACGCAGGCTGGACCACCGTACAACTTCTGCACCGCAGCCGCATCAACGATCCGGTCCGCACCGACAGCACGGGGGTTCTCGTACAAGATGCGTACACCGGTCTTGACTCCCGCGTCAACAACAATCGGATCATGGTGCAGGTAATCCCGGCATGCCTGGCTGATCTTGGCTGTAAGCGGCGGCACAACCGAGGCCAGGCATATGCCCGTAATCTGCTCTGGCGCACGGTCTCCATGTGCAAGCAAGCCAACAATCTGCAAGCCGTACTCATCTGGCATGCGCTCGTGGTTTGTCGCCAGCCGCCAGCGCGGGCCAAGGGTGTCCCCCTCATAAAGTCCTAGAGTGATATTTGTGTTGCCAATGTCAATAGTCAATAACATAATCGTTTCATCCAATAGTCAGGTGGTCAGTTGGTCGCTTTGCTTAGTAGTCAGGTAGTCATTTCGCGCTTCGGCGAAGATAAGTAATGAAGGCATTGATCAATTTCTTTGTTTCGGTGGCCTTATCATATAAAGAGTGAAACTGTTCAGCGTTTAGATATTTTCGATCTTGAGCCAAGTAAAGTTGAGATTGTACTTCGCTGGCTGATCGGCGGGCATACTTTAGGAATCGTATGAATTCTGAATCAGAGCCAGCATCAAAACCTTCGGCGATATTGTGCATAATTGATCCCGCTGCTCTGCGAATTTGATCGCGCAAACTAAAATCTCGAGAGAATGTTCCAGCCTCAGTCACATCATACACCATATTTGTCATCTCTCGGGCCTGCTGCCAAGCCTTAACATCTTCAAACCGCTCTATCTTAGCCATTATTTCCTCTTCGTCGCAGACAGACCATAAGACAACCTGACTATCAGACTATTTGACAACCATATTGTCAATTAGACGCGTTTTCCCTACTCTCACCGCCATGGAAAGCAAAGCCCCATCAATTTCGCCCTCGAGTTCTGCCAGCGTCTCGGGATGGGCGCAAGAGATGTACTCGAGTTGGGCCAGGGGCTCGGTGTTGACTGTGTCAGTAACGATCATCCGGAGTTTCTCTGCCTGACGCTCTCCGCCATGAAAGGCATCTTTCGCAATAGTCAGAGAGCGGTAGAGCACTGTGGCAGCCTGGCGCTGCTCGAGGTTCAAGTACAAGTTGCGGCTGGACATTGCCAAACCGTCGGGTTCGCGCACAATTGGACAAACCACAATCTCGATAGGGAGATTGAGATCTTTGACCATGCGCTGGATGACCACAGCCTGCTGGGCATCCTTCTGCCCAAAATAGGCTTTCTGTGGCTGCACACCGTTGAAGAGTTTCGCCACCACTGTGGTGACTCCCTGGAAATGCGTCGGGCGGCTGGCCCCTTCGAGCACTTGCGTCAGTCCATCGACTGTGACCCAGGTTTGGTAATTTTCAGGATACATCACTTCAGGCGTCGGCATCCAGACCAGATCCACGCCCACATCTTCCAGGAGAGCTAAATCCCGATCAAGATCGCGCGGGTACGAATCTAGATCTTCGTCTGGGGAAAATTGAGTGGGATTGACGAAGATCGTCGCTACAACCGAAGCGCACTCCTCTCGGGCGCGTTTGGCTAACGAGAGATGGCCTTCGTGCAAATATCCCATCGTTGGCACGATACCCACGGGTTCAGGGAGTGCGAGGCGCGCAGCGCGTAATTCAGATAGAGTATTTATTGTGTTCATAAGTTAGGAAGTCAATCCAAAGATTACTTCTAATTTGTATCATCGCGAGCAGAGCGATGCAATCTGGATCGTTGCTTGGAGATTGCTTCGTCCCCTTCGGGGTCAGGGTCCTCGCAATGACAATGTAGAATAACTCGTTTGATCCAGATGAGTGTTCCCGGTGGTTATCGACTTCACCAATCGCCATAAACTGCGGTTCACTGGTGTATCGATATTGAATTTCTGGCCCGTTTTGACGACCGCCCCGCATATGGCGTCAATTTCGGTTGGAGCGCCGCGGTTGACATCCTGCAGCATCGATGAGCGGTTGGCGGCTGTGCGGCGGGCTACATCTTCCGCGGCAGAAACCGGGGCGTCAAATGGCAGCCGCACCCCTTGAGCTGAAGCCACATCGAACACTTCACAGGCTGTTTTGGTCATGAGTGCCCGTACCGAAGGCCGCGCCAGTAACTCTCCATTTGGGATGCGCAACAGAGCTGTCAACGGGTTGATGGCAGCGTTGATGACCAGCTTGCCCCAAATCAATGCATCCAGGTCGGAGGTTATCTCGATGTGAAAACCCGCCTGCTCTAGAAGGTTTGCCAACGGCCCGAGGCGGGGATGTGCTCCCAAAGATATCACGCCTTCCCCACCAGGACGCACACGGCCTGGCCCGAGCAGGGTTGCCCCAGTAGTGGTGACTCCTAATCCCGCGCGTTCGGCTCCCAAAAACTTTGAAAGGGTCTCAATATTTCCCAGCCCATTCTGTAAACTCAGAGCGACCCCGTCCGGCGCGAGGCAATCAGCCAATTGAGTAGCAGCGCGCTCTGTCTGCCAGGCCTTGACCAGCACCAAGGCGTACGAAACTCCAGCGCAATCATCTGGATCGTTGGTAGCGTTGACTGAAAATGTGCTTACATCCCCTTGATCATTTACCATCTGAACGCCATTGCGCTGCAAAGCAGTCAGGCCTTCTGGCCAGGTGCCCAACATGGTGATCGTTGTGCCAATAGCAGCCAATCGCGCCGCGAAAAAATTAGCCATGGCTCCCGTACCCATAATGAGAACGTCAGAACGCCGTACCTTAGATCTTTTCACGATGGTTCTCCAAGCTCATCCAGTAACGCATCCCACTGATCATCTTTCATGGTGAAAGTATGTTCTTCAGCTGGGAAGGATTTGGATTCTACATCATTTTTGTATTCAAAGAATGCCTGCCTCAATTCTTCGTGCAAGTTGGCATAGCGCTTGACAAAACGCGGAGTGAAACGATCGAAGAGACCCAACAAATCATGCGTGACCAGCACCTGGCCGTCACAGCCTACGCCGGCACCAATGCCAATGGTGGGAATCTCCAATCGTTGAGAGACCAGCTTTGCGAGGCGCTCTGGCACAGATTCCAATACCATGCTAAAGCAACCAGTTTCCTGGAGTAAAAACGCATCTTCAAGGAGCGTTTTCGCAGCCATCGCCGTTTGACCCTGGGTGCGGAAACCGCCGAACTGATTGACGCTCTGCGGGGTGAGGCCAAGATGTCCCATAACTGGGATGCCAGCCCCAACAATTGCACGGATTGCATCAATCCGCTCGCGCCCTCCCTCGAGCTTGACAGCGTCCATCCCTGCCTCTTGCAGGAATCGACCAGCGTTGCGCACCGCGTCCGGCACATCAGCCTGGTACGACATGAAGGGCATATCGCCAACCAACAGCGCGTAGTGGGCACCGCGGGCCACAGCCCGGCAATGATGCAGCATGTCATCCATGGTGACGGGGAGCGTGTTTGCATACCCCAATACCACCATCCCAAGGGAATCACCGACCAGGATAGAATCGATTTCAGCTTGGTCAATCGACAGAGCAGTAGGGTGATCATAAGCCGTCAGCATGGTGATCGGCTCGCCGCGTTGTTTTTTCAAGCGAAAGGAACGCGTAGTTATTTTTTTTCGTGTTTGCTGGGAATCAACAGGGAGTGTGGACAAGGTACCCTCCTTTCAGGTAGGGGCCTGATGCAGTAAAAAATAATCCGTTTACAGTATTCCGTCCCGGTCACGTCAGGTGATCCAGGCGGGAAGAGTATTATACTCTAAAAAGATGATCAAGCAGGGCTTCGCCCTACTTGATCATCTTTTTAGAGTTTTTTGTTCGCAATGCAGCCTTTTCATCCTCTGAAAGAAAGGCGACTTCGAGGGCGTTGCGCTGCGCTTGGTGGATTTGCTCGACTGACAGCCCTGCTGCCGGCGCAGCGACTTCGTATTCAAAGGGCAGGTCAATGGCGCTGATGCCAGGGTCATCGGTGTTGAGTGTGGCCAGTAAACCATGCTCCAAGAAAGCCTTCATGGGATGGCTGGCTAAATCTGGCACAGTCATGGTTTGCACATTGCTGGTCAGGTTGGCTTCGATCCCGATACGCTTCTCAGCAAGATAATCCATCAATGCAAGATCATGGATAGCGCTGACCCCATGGCCGATGCGCGCCGCGCCCAAGCCATCCACCGCCTGCCAGATACTCTCAGGTCCGGCAGATTCGCCGGCATGTGCAGTGATCTGCCAACCGGCATCACGAGCCTGAAAAATATGTTCGACAAAAAGTTCCCCAGGAAAATTGGCTTCATCCCCCGCCAGGTCGAGGGCTGCAATGTGATCTATTTGCGTCAGCAAGGCAGCTAATTCGTGTTTACCAGCCTCAGTGCCATAGGTGCGGCTGATAATGCCGATCAGATTGACCTTGATGTCATAATCTTTTCGTCCCTGTTTAATACCTGCAACCACCGCCTCCACGACGCCTACGGGATCAAGCTCATGAGGTTGGGCCATAAACCATGGGCTGAAGCGCAGTTCGACGTAATCAATGCCTTCATCGAGCGCATCTGCTACATTTTCGTACGCAATCCGACGGCAAGCTTCATAATCGACCAATATGCCGACCATCCACTCGAATTTTTCGAGGAAGGCCATCACGCCGGGCTGTGGTTCAGTAATTTGAACGTGTGGGCGCAAACCATCTACATCCCAGGCGGGCAGAGGCAGGTTGTGCTGACGCCCCAAATCGAGGATCGTTTCAAGACGGACGCTGCCATCGAGATGACGGTGCAAATCAATCAAGGGAAAATTCGGATCAATCATAGTATTCACATTCTAAGTGAGTAATCATATGAATTTTTTTTCAACATGTTAATTGTTTCTGTCACTCTGAGCTTCATCCTGAGCGACGCCGAAGGCGGAAGGAGAAGCGAAGAGTCTCCCGCCCTCGCCATGGGTGCGGCGGCCACAGGCCCGTCTACGACGACGGCGGGGCGGGGATTCTTCACCCCTCGCCGTAGGCGTGCCTTTGGCAACGGGGTTCAGAATGACAAAGGCTTGAACTTTTCGTTTTCGTCTTCATACAGTAATTCATTTAAGGCAAATTGAAGGTTGAAGACCAATCCTTCCCAATGATGAGTTCAATATCAAAGGGGTGCGCGGGATCATACTGATAAGAGATATAACGCGCCTGAATTCCTAGCAATGAAACCAGGTACTGGACGGTGTAAGGACGACCAATGCGATCAATCACCAGGGTGGTTGACCGGGATTCACCAGCTTGACGGACTTCCGTGACCTGGGCTCCCTGGGATGTTAAATAATTGGCCGTCCGCTGGGCGATGTTCGGGTCCCCGCTGCCATTTTGCACCGAGATGCTGGCCGCTTCCAATGCCATCCGTTCCTGATCGCTCCCAGGGGCAAGGGGGGCGATAGAGCCTGATGTGGCAAAGATTTCATCGCGTAGCACGCGAATTTTGTCTGGATACGGGACCAGGACACTCAACTCGTCTGGGGACCAGCCAAAAGCTACATGCCGGGTATCGATGACATCGTTCACAATGGCGCCATCGGGGACTTGGGCTGCCAACACAGCCAGCTTGATGGCTTCATCCAATTGCAAGTTTGTATTGACCCCAGAGACAAGTTCCTGGTAAAGCCGGGGGGCTTTTTCAATCAGGGTTGGCAACATCTCCAAATTGATGATACGGTCGCGAATACCCAGGATAACCTGCTGCTGTCTCCGGGCGCGGCCAAAGTCACCATCGCCCGTGCTGCGATTGCGTGCATAGGCCAGGGCTAGATCTCCGGGCAGCGTTTGAACTCCTGGCCGGATGATTTTGTTGTCATCCCCTATCGGGTCGACTTCGATCTCATAAGGAATATCCAGTTTCACACCGCCCAATTCATCGATGAAGCGCACAAAGGCACTGAAGTCAACCACAGCGTAATAATTGATCGGAACACCAATCACTAACTCAACCGTCCGCACAGCCAGGCTTGGACCCCCAACAGCGTGGGCGGTATTGATCTTGGCATGAATATATCCCGGGATCCCCACCCAGAGGTCACGTGGCACCGAAAGCATTCCTGCGGTTTTGGTGACCGGGTCCAGGGTCAAAAGCATCATGGTGTCGGAACGAGCCGAGCCTTCTCCGGCAATCCAATCTCGATAATCCACGCCCATGATCAATGCGGTAACGCGCTCATTGCCATCCCAGGGTGTGAGAGTCGATTCTGGTATCAGCGTGCTCAAGGGGGTAGGTATTAAGGTAGGCTGATCAGGCTCCAATGTAGGAGATGGAACCCCTTCGGTGGTCTCTGAGGGTTGTTGAAGGGAAAATCCTGGAAGAGGAGTATCTAAGGGAGGAGGCGCCTGGGCTAGCACCATTTCACGGGTGACCGCATATAACGTCCCACCAACGAAAGCCATGACAACCATGAAGAAGATCCCCAGTATACAACCCTGGATCACCCTTCTACGTCTTTTGGCTGGCTTCTTCACATCGGATTT
Organism: uncultured Anaerolineales bacterium; assembly: GCA_964438295.1. Lineage (GTDB taxonomy): Bacteria > Chloroflexota > Anaerolineae > Anaerolineales > UBA11858 > NIOZ-UU35. The sequence goes on along the minus strand of CAYTKR010000046.1, from coordinate 10,166 downwards.
CATTTTCTCTCGTTTCATTTATGGCGTCGGGGTGTCTGTCGGGGCGGGCGCGGAAGTGAATGTTTCCGTTGCTGTCGGGACTGACGTATTCGTTTCTGTTGGAGCGGGTACGGAAGTAAAGGTTTCCGTTGGCGCTGGAGCAGAAGTAAATGTTTCTGTCGGAGCGGGGGCTGAAGTGTATGTTTCTGTGGGTAATGGAGATGGAGTATCGCTGGCAACCAGCGATGTATCCGTGGGTGTTGGCGAATTACCTGGTCCCGAAGTGAAGGTCGCTGATGGCAGGACCGAAGAAGCCGTTGGGGATGGCGTGGACGTTGGCGATGGCCCGATGGTGGGCGTGTTTGTAATGGTTGCCGTGCCCGAGGGTGCCGGAGAGGGTGTAAAGGTCCAGGTTGGGGGAGAACAAATGTAGGCTACCTGAGTCAATGTCAGGGCAACATCCTCAAGCTGACGGATGGCCAGGGCTTGTTCGTATTGAGTTTGCGCCTGACACCACTGATCTTCAGAGGCTAACTGGTCGCCATAGTGGATCAAGGAAAGACGATATCGTTCTAAAGCGGTCCATCCTGAACCATCACGCAAGCCCGGCAGCGCTGCCGCAATCTGACCAAAATATTTCACAGCCTGCTCTGGATATGCTTCCCAATATCCCACAGCAGAGAGATAAAGCCTGGCCCAATCCCGGTACACGGTTGCTTGATAATCCAGGGGGCCAAACTTCTCCGCCAGTGTGAGATCATAGATTCCCCCCTCGAGATCACCTAAAATCAAGATCTTCTGTTCACCACGATTGCGAAGGGCTGCAAAAAGAGAATCATCTACTTCTACGACCCGATAATACAACTCTTCATCCCGCAAAACGACCAAGGCTTCGATGGCGGCATCCCAATCGCGGGCCGCTAATAACGTTTGGGCACGGTTGAAAATCGAATCGACTCCGCTGAGATCTCGGGTAGGGGTGATGGTAATCGTAGGGGTAGCAGTCTGGGTTGCTGGAACAGATGTGAAGGTCGCAGTTGCATTTTGGATCGCTAAGATTTCCCCGAGTAGGCTCCAGGCCAGAGGGTAATCATCCGGGGCGAAGGCGATCACATACTCAAAGCGCTGCCTGGCAAAATCATATCGCCCGGACTCGTAGTCCTGAACCCCGAGATCGAATTGTTCTTGAACGAGATCGATATCACTGCCAACCAGTCTTCCGGCGAGTTGTTGCTTTCCTTCTTGATAACCGGCTAAAGCACCCAATGTGCCCGCGAACGCAAAAAGCAATGCCGCAAGCAGACCATATACCAGACGGACAAGTATATCGTTCTTTGGTTTTTGGGATGATACACGCACCGGTTGGGTGTCCATAAGCTAATAAACAAATACTCAAAAATTTGACAACTACCTTCCATGAATGTCACTCTGAGCGACCAACGGAAGCGAAGAGTCTCTGATGCGAAAATTTCTAAGCGAACAATTTTCTGGAGATTCTTCACTCGCTTTGCTCATTCAGAATGACGATATTTGTCCAATTTTTGATTGATGCGGTTATTAATAATTGCCTTCCGAAATTCTATTTTCTCCTAGAAAAGATGTAGACGAGGCCACCAAGCAATGTATACAGAATGCCTACAGCCACAAATATGAATTTTGGAGCCGCACACCAGAAGGCAACCTGAGGCCAGGGGTTGGCCGGAACGTCAAACAACATGACGACTAAGGCGTAATTTTCGATGATATCCAACAAGCCAGCCAAAAGCACCAGCCATGCCAAATTCTCTCCTAACGATGCCATTGCCCAGCCCTTAGTACGAAACACACCTGAGGCCATGAGGCATCCAAAGGCGATCGCGCCGGCGTAAATCGGAATGAATAGGAAATCCAAACCCTGCACAAAGGCCGCGCGCTGACGGGCCTCAGCATCCCAACTGGACAGGATCTTCTCGGCTTGGGATACATTGCCTGCAAATTCAAAGGAGATGATACCAACTGGTGCAGCGGCTGTGGTCAGCGGCGAGCCAACCAGATTCAATATCACCATGGTCAGCACTGCCAACACAACGAGATGCCAGAAATATCGCCCTCGTCTATCCGAAGGAACAGAACCAAATGGATGAGACATATACCTCCAAAGAATTTTCGTAACAACGGTTAGTTCTGAAATCAATGCGCATGGAGAGAAACTAATGCATATTTATTCCAGGCCTTCCCTGTCTGGTTTCGTTGTTAATTGTAAATTATAATATCATCTGCAAAACAACTAAAGCTATGGTTCTCTAGGAAACGCCGCAAACTTTCCTGAGAGCCGAAATAAGGAGACACATATGAAGCGGGCAATGAATTTTCTTTTTGGGTTCGCCGTTGGCGGCATCATCGGTGCAACCATCGCGCTTCTCCTCACCCCCTCATCAGGCGATCAATTGCGCACGCAACTACAGACCCGGGTCCAGACCCTTCAGCAAGAGGTTCAGTCAGCGGCCGAAACCCGCAGAGCTGAACTTGAGCAACAATTAGCCGCGTTGCGAAAACCATAGAGAGTCCAAAAATCCCGGAAACTTTGAAGTTTCCGGGATTTTCTTATCATCGGCAGGCCTCCTTGATATAAGACCTGTCTTTTTACTGCGTAATCTCAAAACGGTAGGCTGCTTTTTGACGGGTGTAGCGAGTAGTGCCTGTGACTACAAAGATCACTTCATCAACATCCTCACCAATCTCAAGTGGGATATTAGCCACATTGTCAGTACTCAGTTCTACAAATTCGACCTCGATAGTATCACCCATTTTAATCAAGGCCAACTTGAAGGTCTGAGGCAAAACATTGCGGATGCGCACAAAGCCTGCAGCATCCCAACCCCCAGAATCCACTTCGAAGTCAGAATAATAGTCCACCTCGGGGATTGCAACGTCATCAAGCAAAAGCCCTTCCCCATTGACTGCTGCATCAGTAATATACTCGAATCGTATCTGAACCTGCTGACCGCTGTACTGGGAAATATCCACTTTCTCTTGGATCCAGCTTCCATCACCACCAGAGAGGCCATTATATCCCCAGCCATAACTATTCCCTGATGGATCTTCAGGCGTACCCGAGGGCGTAGTGAGAATTTGCCAGTTCTCACCATCCAAGGAAACCTCGAGGTAGAGATAATCATAATCCTCTTCGAGATCGTACCAAGTCCAGTATGTCAGCGTGAGCGGGCCTTCGTGATCGCTGAAGTCGAAGCTGCGAGTCAAAGTCATATCCGATTCGTCGCCCTTGTTCGACCAAAAGGCGTACTCACCAGAGTAGGCATCCATGGGAAGCACGCCAACGGGGATGGAACCTTCGAAGTGCAGATTGTAGCTACCAGGGCAGTCAATGCGAATGTAATCGACACCATACTGATGTACATCCCTGGTCATGGTATCGGAAGGGCAGGTATAAATACTCTCGAAAACAGAAGGGGAGGGCGCATTGGGATAATTCTGGTACGTGTAGCGACCATCGGCAACGGCATCATCTTGAAGATACGAGGCAATCACCCAATCTAAGAATACATCGTCAGCCTGGATGTCTTCACCCGAAAGGGGGTCGGTGATATTTAACTCATCCAACACCGCGTCGACGCTGGACATCCCATTTTCCTGATGCGCAACCAAGGATTTAGTGACATCTTCCCCAAATCGATTCAAGAAATAGTTGACAAAGAGAAATGCTGCCCCGTAATGGGGTGTCGTGGCGCTGGAGTCATTGGGCCAATCATTGAGCTGCATATCCGGTTCACTGGTGTAAAGGTAATCGAATCCGCCGACATCATAGCCATTGATGAAGGCCGCCAGTTCAGAAAATCCTTCATTGAGCCAGGACGATTCATTGCGGTCCCGATACCAGTGGATCATATGCTGGAATTCATGCGCCAGCACCCCCAGGGTGAAATCACCGGAGAGCCGCAGGTTGTCTGCATTGAGCACAAAGGCCTCATGAGCATTGGAATATTCATGCGCCAAAGGATGATTCTCATCTGCTGAGGAAAAGTAACCTGCCAGGCCAAATCCCAGATCATCAGCATAGATGATGTACAGGTGAGGATCTCCGTCCACCCCTGGAGACCACTCGCTACCAAAGAATTCTCGATTGGTGGGGTAGATTTCCGCCTCGAACGTTTCAACCAACTCTGCCAAATCATCCGCATCAAAGGGGATACCGTCTTCGATCCAGAAGTAGACATGCTCAGTGACATATTGCAGCGTAACATTGATCTGCGAGTTCTCGTTGGTGTCCACGTTGGTCACCCACATAACGTCTTTGTCCCCAACCCGTAACGGCACTATTGGGGCAGCTACCGTCTCGGGGATATTTTCTCTACCCTGAAGGCGTTCGGCCAGGTCGATGAGATTATTAGGGGGGATAACAGCCTCTTCGAGGGTACGCAGTGTGTCCATAGGAACAAGCTCGTTTTCGACAATCTCAACTCTTGGAGACCCCTCCTTTGAGTCTGTCTGGCTTTCAGCTGTAGGCTGAGCGCTCTGGGGAACATCAGTTGGTTGCAACGTAGGTCGTAACACGATGGGTGTTTCCGTAGGTGTGCCCACTTCAAAATCCCAGGTTACATCACCCTCGCCAAAAAATTGAATAGCCAATCCCATCCCCGCAACGGCGATGAAACATAAACAACAGCAAAAAAGTAAGAGCACTAAAACAATGAGAACTACAATGCAAGTTTGGTTCATAGATTCCTTATCGATTTCCTGCAATTAATTTTATAGTACCAAGATAAGAACTACTTTAGAAGATCACTTCGGATCAACGCCAATCCATACTCATTCTGAAAGAATATCGAATATCCCGGCAATTTCTCTCGGGAGGCATCCCCATAAAAATGTTGCCAGGCGAGCATGTCACCGGGGTCAACGGCGTTCTCTACCGCATCAGGTTTGGTGAATTCCAGAATATAATCCATCTCCAGCAGAAGCAAATCGGGTTGGTGTTGGTTGAGATAATCGTAGGAGGCTAACTTCCACTTCATCAGAATTTCATAATTTGGCTTGGGAGGTACATATGCGGTTGGGTCGCGGTAGATCTTCAATTGTTTCCCTTGGAGATCGTGATCCGCAAGCAGGTTTTTAACTTCTTGATAGAAAGCGATGCTCTGGGAACGCTCTTCCCGATACAGGATATCGGTATAGATTTCGATATCCTTTTGAACGAAGAAGCCAAATTGTACGAAGAGCAAGATGAACAAAATCATTGGAAGAAGAAGTTGGGGCACGCTTTGAAGGTTTGTCTGCCTCCAAACATTTGCTTTGAACGAGATTTTTTCCGGGAACAGGTGCACCAAACTAGATGCTAAGGGGATGATCACTGGCAAAAAGTAGAGCGGCCTGATCGAGGAGGTGCCGACAGTAAGGAGATATGGCAGCACATACATCAGGATCATGACATTGGTCAAGCGAGAACGAGGCGCAGCAATCCCCTTCACCAGGCCAATGACCAACAAGATCAGCGTAAACCACTGTGCATAGTAAGGCCAGACGATGCTGTTGACTTTTTCAGCTGTCAAATTCCAGTCTGGATTGACCGTGTAATACCCAATGCGAGTCTGGACAAACTGAAGCTGCTGGGTGGCAATGATCTCAGCGCGCTCCTGAGGCAACAGCAACAAGGGATTCGAGATCAGTAACCCGGCAAACATCACCACAACAAAGATCAATGCCAGGAATACCGCCCTTCGAATATCCAGCTTTTTTGCTGCTACTCCCCAAATCAGGTATGTAGGAATCGCCAAAACGAAAAACGCGCCGGCATACTTGACGCTAAAGGCAATCCCGCAAATGAATGCGGCGATAAAGAAATATTTACCAAACTTAAAAGCATCTTTATCGATAAATGTAAAGACCAGTGCAACCAGAAGGATTGCCAGACTGTCAGGGTGCCACCAAAAATTGTTTAGGATCACAGCCGGTATCGCTAGCATGAAGACAAACAAGAAGATAACCCAAGCGGTTGTTCTTTTCTTCGTCTGCAAAACTACCATAAAGGCGATGGAAACAATCATCGGAAGGACGCTGACCAACTGCCGCAGAAGCAGCATGGTGACAGCGATGGTATTCCCCCATTCAGCTCCCACGAAAAGCCGGTAAGGCAAAATCATAATCGCTGAGAAAAGATAGAAAGGGTACCCGTAGAAATAGTGCAAGTAGACGAAGAAATGCCGCAAAGTGTCGTATAGGGACTCCCCTGGGGTCAACATGCGCAGCACATGATTGATTTGGGCGAATTCATCTTTCTCGAAGATCGCCAGCATGTTAATATCTTTTGCGCCGGTGAAATTGGGAAAAACCATCAATACGAAATATATAATTCCCACAACGATCAGGGCTAAATGTTTGTTTTTCATGGTCCTTCAGATGTTCTTGCAGGCTGGGAATAAATCTGCGCGCTGGCTGTCACCAAGCCAAACAGAACCCACATATTTGGTACTGCAAAGGAATCGACCGAAAATGCTACCCCCATGAACACAACCAAGCCCAATAGCCCAGCCTGGCCTAAATATCGCGCTTCGGCTCGTGAATCAACAAACAGATACAGGGCGCATCCAAATATTGCCACGAGAAAAGCCAAAAAAGCCGCGGTGCCTGCTAAACCTGTTTCAGCCAAGATCCTCACGAACATATTTTTGGGAACAACGACCCGGTTTCGTCCCTCGGCGGGTGTGAATTTATATACCAACTCGGGAGTGGGGAACAAGGGGCGATCTGAAAGTTTGTCCTCGAAATAGAAGGTGTAATTACCCAGTCCAATGCCCAGCCAGGGATATTCTTCATAGATGCGATACGCTGTTTCCCAGTAGGCAATCCGCTGGCTAACGGCGATGTACTGGATATACGATCCGGCGGCATTCTCGTCACTCCAGTAATTCCACAGACGCGAAAAGTAGCGATTGCGCGAACCCGCCACAAACACCACCGCTGCCAGTACGACCAAGAGAATCCCAACCTGGAAGAATCGGTTAGTCACTAATCCCCACAATTTGCCTCTCCTATGCTCGCTAGATTTGCGCGGCCTGAATAATATCGCCAATACTAACTGCAAACCCCACAAGACATAACCCGTGCGTGAATAGGTGTATATCATGACCGCCGAAGCCCATGCTAGCAACAGCATCTCAACCGTAAACCAGCGCCAGCGCCAACGGAAGGCGCTGTAATTTGAGATCACCGCCGCAAACAGCCAGGGCATCAACAAAAAGGTGATCTGTTCAGCGAACCAGTTGGGCTCATATGTCATTCCGGAGATCCGCGTCTCGAATAAGCCCCGTACGGAGATAAAACCTTGCCAATGTTCGATTAAATCAAACAACTCAGGCGTATAGAAAAGGATATAGCCAACTTGGATTGTGCCCCACAACAATGCCATCATAAAACCAGCATACAACCAACGGAGAGAAAAGCGTAACTCATCCTCGGTTTTCGGTGTGACTACTACCGTGACAAAATACGCAGCTCCTACCGCAAGAGTGATCAACATGCGAAGAGCGCGTGAGGAGACTGTAATCCCAATATCCGGGTCAATGCCTTGCGTAAATGCAATGGCCGTGCTTGCAAATGCAGCAATAACAAAAGCTACTAAGGGATAGACAGTTCGTGGGATCGGCTTGCTGAATAGGCGCGGTAGCGTAACCAGAATGACCAGTATAATCAAAGGATAAATGGATAGCGGCCGGACTTCTGTCCGTCCCCCAACGCCACCTGGGAAATAGGGGAAACTGGTCACCGGCAATGTGAACAGGAAGATTGCCCAAATAACCTTTTGGACCTTGGAAATCCAGGCTATGCGCACTATCCTTCTCCCCTGATCGAGTAAAGCACCAGTTCAACCAATAGCCAGCTAAGTACCGCCAGGAACCCACCCACCAACATCAACGTGCTCGCTGGGCGAACATCTTCTACCTGTGGAGATACCTCATCTGACAGTTCTAAATCCATAGCCGCCGCCAGTCCCAAACTCTTTTCTGCCGCTTCAGCATACTGCACCGATATCGTTTGATGCTGATCTTCGAGATATTCGATGCGCTCTGGCAAAAATACTAGATCGCTTTCCACCATAGCTAAGGCTCGATCCAGCCAGGGTAAATATTCACCAGGAGTTGCCTGAGGAGCAGGATACGCTTCGAGTATGGCACTCCAGCCAGGGTTCCAGTCCGCAGCGCGAGTGACCTGAGAGATTAATCGCCAATGATCATAAATCCCCCAGGGCTCATTGGTATCGCTACCTTCTAATCCTTGCCGGGCAGCTTCCAAATCCAGCTTGACTTGTGCTAAAGCCTGAGTTCGCACCACCTGGTCCGTCAACTCATCTGCTATTGCTACTAAAGAAGCATCGCTGGCTACAAGCTCTCGGGAATGGATAATACCTGTGTTCACATATTCATCGATGACCTGCGCCCAGGTCACAACAGCCTGAATTGCCAGCTCGGGGCTGGAGGCTTCAGCAGCCAGGTGCCAGCGACCTGCATTTCGCCAGGAACCGCGCAGTTGGTAAAAAAGTTCTTCAACAGAGATATCCAGCCAAAACTCATCTTTAGCCTGCAACCGGCCCAGGGTATCCAACAAGAATTCATCCGTTTTTGCCAGACTGTTGAGCTGCTCCATTTGCCAGTTCTTGTAGTCGTCGAGTTTGCGCAACTCATCTTGCACTACCTGGACAATATAGCGGTCCCGCGGACCCCGGTAAGCGTTGATGCCTACATACAGATCCAACTCTGCTCGATAGACAGGGGTTAATAACTTGCTAACGCCCCATCCTATTGACGCCCCCACCAAAAAGCAAACCGCGATGATATACCAGCGGTGAGTCAGATCGAAAATAATGTCGCGTAAGCTAGGTTGATTGGTCATAGATTTTATTGCTAAAAGATAATTTACAAGGAATTGATTTAGCTTTGGGAATCAACCAGGGATTGCCCCGGAATTTCTTCAGACAAACGTGGAGATTCTACTCGATTTCACTGATTCCAGCAGATGCTGATAAACCTGCAAGGTTGCGTGGTTGATCTGTGTATGAGTAAACTTCTCCAGGACGATCTGGCGACCAGCAGCGCCCATTTTCATGCGCAACGCGGGATCCAGGGCCAGCCGTTCGAGCGCCTCAGCTAAGGCAAGAGCGTCATTGGGCGGAATAAGCAAACCATTGTATTCATGCTGAACTACAGACTGACAGCCGGGCACGTCCGTAGCCACGGCTGGGCGGCCGCAAGCGGCACCCTCGATCAGGGCTCTAGGGACCCCTTCGCCATACATGGTCGGCAAGGCAACAATATGGCATTGTTGAAATATGCGCTCCATATCCTGCTGCCAGCCCCACCACTCGATGATTCCCTGACGGTGCCATTCTTTGAGCACTTGCTCCTTCAGTGACTTGGGGTTACCTGGGTCTGGTTCGCCTACCAATACCATACGCACTGGCAGTCGCTCCTTGAGAATCTTGGCTGCATCTACGAATACACCCACTCCCTTATCCCACAAGGTGCGCGCGGCCATAATAATAACTACGGGACCCTCAGTGGGTTCAGGGATTGGAGTAAAGCGTTCGGGGTCGGCCCCCACACCCTCGATCAAGCACGTCTGGTGTGGCAATACCAGATCAGACTCGATAAAGAAGTCCTGATCGGCGTGATTCTCGAAGATCACGGTTGATGAGGCTTTCTGCAGAGCCTGTCGATAAACGGGTCGAATTAATTTTTGGATCAGACGAGACTGAAAGTCATCGCCTGCAAACACGTAACCGCGCCCAGAAATTGAGTTAACGGTTGCAGGTATAGCCGTAAGGAGTGCAGCCAATGAACCGTATAACACTGGTTTGATGGTGTGATGATGGATAATGTCCGGACGCTCATGGTGGTAAACCTGAGCGAGTCGAAAGAAAGTGGACATCTCTACCCAGGGCATTACACTCCGCCGTTGAAGTTTCCAGGGGATCCAGGTGAATCCATCATTCAAAAACCGTCGGTGGAATTTACCAGGTGGAGTGACCAATACCACTTCAAAGTTTTTTTCTCGTAGATCGTGGATCAAGGCATAACGAAAGTTGTATAGGAACCAGTCGGTGTTCGCTGTGAGAATGATCTTGGTCATGTTTTGGTAGTTAGATATGACTGCTCGGAAAAAACTCAAGCAATAGAAGTCAGTCTGGCGGCCCGAAG
>CAYTKR010000045.1:0-35013 GCA_964438295.1 uncultured Anaerolineales bacterium | reverse complement strand
CGGAGCACCCCACTCACCCCTAAATCTGGGGGATCACCCCGGGATTTCCTAAAGACCCGTCGAATATCAGATCAGGAGTTACACACATGAAGCAGATTGGGCCTAGTTTCTCTCTGGAATGTGTAAATCCTAAAGGTAATAGATTTATAGGGCATTATCATGACTGAGGAAAAGGAATTCTTCTGTTCAAGTCTGGCGCAGGAGCATAAGGTACCTCTTGTTGGATCAGCTACGCACGGCGATTTCTGGTTTTTGATTGAATATCCGGGAGCATGGGAGGCAAAGGCATTCGAAGAAAGCGAAATTCCAGAAGAAGTCAAAAGCTATTTATCGGGAATCACGGTTGAAGGGAAGCGCGTCCGAATCCTGTTGATCCGGCAAGATCGAATGAGATCCCAACCTGGAATCAGCTTCTTTGTGGGGCATGCATCTGTTAATGAACCCAAACTCTTTGAATATAAATTTGATGACTACGCGGATATCTTGGATTTAGATCTCTCCAGACTGTCTTCTGATGATCAGGTTGACCATGCCAACCTGAGAGAAGACCCACTTTATTTAGTTTGTACAAACGGCCGTCGGGATAAATGTTGCGCGCTGTATGGCCCTAATGTTTATCAGGCTTTGGTTGAGGAAGTTGGAGAGTCGGTCTGGCAGTCGTCGCATATTGGTGGGCATAACCAAGCGCCAATATTGTTGTTCTTTCCCCATGGAGTGAATTATGGGCGCATGTCTCCGGATGAAGCGCGTACCCTGGTGCAGGAATACCAGAACGGACGCATTATTCTGCGCCATTATCGCGGACGCGTGGGTTATGAGCATCACATCCAGGCGGCGGAACACTTCTGGCGTGAACAGACTGGGAATCTTGATTTGCCTGGGATGCGAATTGAATCTGCTTTCCAAATCGATGCTGACCGGTGGGACGTGACGGTTAGCGGTGTTACTGGGGAGCGTGTGGAGCGGTTTCAGATCAATCGCCGTAGGTCAGATTTCAGCATTCCCATCACTTGCACCAAGAAAAAAGAAAGCCCTATCATCTCTTTCTACACAGCATAAGCCCCATGAAATTGGCCACACTATGTTACCTGCGCAAAGACGAACACACAATGATGATCCATCGTGTCAAAAAAGCGAATGATATGCACGCTGGAAAATGGAATGGTTTGGGGGGTAAGTTCGAACCAGGAGAATCACCTGAGGAATGCGCTCGCCGCGAAATACAAGAAGAATCGGGCTTTGTTCCCAAAGAGCTTGTCCTAAAAGGTATTATCACTTTCCCGGAGTTTTCTAATTTCGAAGATTGGTACACCTTCATCTTCCTGGTGCCTGAATTCGAAGGCCAGATGATTGATTCGAATGAAGGCATACTCGAATGGATTCCCAATGATGACCTGCTCAAACTGAATTTATGGGAAGGGGATCGCGTCTTCTTGCCCTGGTTGGATCAGCCAGAGTTCTTTTCCGGAAAGTTTATATACGAATTAGGGGAGTTCGTCGATTACGAAGTGTTTTTCTACCCGATTACATAAATCATACGGTTTTACTGGTTCCATCGCTCTGCGGTGGAACCAGAATAGCAGGTAATCCTAATCCTTCGTGATCAGCATTCTCTCCAACTCCCCTAGAGATTTGACGACCGTACATTCAGCATCTGGAAAGATCCCCCTGGGATCGAGCAGAATTGGCGTGACCCCCGCATTTTGAGCGCCAATGATATCGGCATAATAATTATCGCCAACGTAAATGATTCGCTCTGGAGGGCTGCCCGTTTCTTGAAAAGCTCGGTCGAAAATAACCGGATCAGGTTTCCAGGCGCCGACTTCCACAGCGACATAGGCAAAATCAAGATATTCGGATAGACCAAGTTCCTGGAGCTCTTCATGGCAAGGATTGGAGCGGTTGGAAATCAAACCCAGGGTATAGCCGGCTTCACGAAGAACTCCCAGGGTCTCGAAATCCTCGGGTTGAACCTGGCTTTGGGGGTTGTAATTATCCTCCATCAATTGAGCCAACTTTGGTCCTAGTTCTGTTGCTTCCCCTTCGGGAACACCGAGAGACTTGAAGTAGCGAGTAGTGTAATTATTCCAGAAAGGCCGCTCTAATCGATCAAATTTATCGATATCCTGGCTGAGTTCATCTGATTGAGCCCAATAGTAGTGCGCCCAGCGGGCACCTTTTCGGCGACAATCTGGCGAATTGGTGATACCAAGACTCACTGCGTAATTGAATTGGATTTCATCTGCGGAAGGGACGTTGTGACGCAAAGTGCCATCCAGATCGAAGATGACGGTTTCGAAGTGGTTGCGATGTAGCATTTAGCCTCCGATATAGGACATTTCGACTTTGGGGAGGGAAGTGGTTTCCGATGAACGAATTTCGGAATAGCGGTCTTCGCGTGGATGCCAGATGGATGCAATATGCCTGGCGACCTCTTCATCCGTGGCTCCTGCGCGGATCATTGTGCGCAAATCGTGTCCATTGATCCCGAACAGACAGGTATACAACTCCCCCTTGGCTGAGAGCCGCAGTCGGGTGCAGTTGCCGCAGAACGGTTGGGTTACTGAAGCGATCACGCCGATTTCACCTCCGCCGTCCTTGTAGCGCCAGCGGTTGGCGACTTCACCCCGGTAATTGGGCTCCAAGGGCTCGATTGGCATCTCGGCCTTGACGACATCGACAATCTCATGGGCGGTCAGGACATCATCCATGCGCCAACCATTGGTGGTGCCCACATCCATGAACTCAATGAAACGCAATATGTGGTCGCTGCCGTGGAAATAACGCGCCATCGGTAGAATATCTTTCTCGTTGACGCCGCGTTTGACCACCATATTGACCTTGATGGGTGTGAACCCAGCATCTGCCGCGGCCTGGATGCCATCCAGGACACGTTGGACGGGGAAATCGACATCATTCATCACTTTGAACGTCTCTTCATCGAGGGCATCCAGACTGATCGTAATGCGGTCCAACCCGGCACCTTTGAGTGCTTGAGCTTTGGCCTCTAGGATCGAGGCATTTGTAGTCATTGCCAATTCGATGCCTGGGATTTGGGAGAGCATTCCGACTAATATCTCGATATCCCTGCGTAAGAGCGGTTCTCCACCGGTCAGACGGATTTTGCGGACCCCTTGGTTTGCCATGACGTGCGCAATGCGGGTGATTTCCTCGAAAGTGAGTAAATCGGCCCGCGGCAAAAATTCATAATTATGCCCAAAGATCTCTTTGGGCATGCAGTATGAACATCGGAAATTACAGCGGTCAGTTACTGAGATGCGTAAATCTCTCAGAGGGCGACCGAATTTATCGTTTAGTGACACAATATTCCTGTTTCAATAACCAATAATTGACCTGCTTTGTTAGCGTGCCAAAAAGTTCGAAATTTGATTTGAATGCTGCACGGAGAATGAGTTATTTACTAGAGAGCTCACGCGAAGCATATATTTAGACTAGGATTGAGAGCGCATTCTTACCAAAGACTGCCTTTATTTGGGCCAAAACCTGCGATCCATTTTCCTGAAGCTTACCCAAGAAATTCCCAGGGGCGAATTATACTCTACCCTTGAGTAACTTTCTGCTCAAAATATGCTGATCAGGACGATTGTATCGTCATTGAGAGGATTTGCGCTTAGAGTCACGGTGCATCTTTGGTCAGCGTTCATAAATGAGAGCACAGCATAGGTCGATGTGAGCACAGACGTGTCGTCCCCAGTACTCCAACCATAGTTTGGCATCGCATTGCGGTAGAAATCGATCACATCATTGAGATTCATGGGTGTGGTATAAGACACCAGGCTGGAGCTGCCAAAGAAGTCATTGATCTCTCCCCCAACCAGCGGAATATTTGGCGGTGCCTGACCATAAGCCCCTTTAGTGATCACTACCTGTGCGGTAGCGATAAGATTGGACCCTTCCTCTGGAAGATCTGTAATGGCGGCTTGCATAGTTTCCATTAATCCCATCGCGTCTGCAGTCTGCACGATGCCACTACCTTCTACCGTTGAGATGATCTCTTGACCGGCGGTGGCTAAGGCCTGAGCGGTTTGGGCGGCACTCTCGACTTGTTGTGCTCTCTCGGCGATACTGCCCATGTTGCAGGTACAAGCCAGAACAGCGAAAAGTAACACAAACAACCAAATATATCGAAATGCTTTCATAAAATTCTCTCCTCGCTATCGTACTCGATTAAGTTTTACCACAGATCATTAGCATAGGCTATGCAACCCTCTTTGTAATTTCCCGTATAGTGATTTCAGATAAACAAATTTTGTGAAAAGGGCTTTTTTGGAGGCTCGCTCCTCTGGAACCGCCTATCACAACAATCCTGGATCTGGTGTTGAGAAGTAGGCTCTCTGGGGATCGCCCCGGCAATTCCTGGAGAACCGAGAAGTAGTAAAACTAATTAATAATCGAGGAGGATAAACTATGGGCTTGATAGAGTTTATCGTGGGGATCGTAACTGGAATATTTGGGCTGGTCTTTGGACTCATTGGCGCCGTTTTGGGGATCGTGGGGGGCATCATTGGCCTGGTTTTGGCCATCGTTGTTGGCGCAGTGCTGCTCGTCCTGGCACTTGTTCTGATCCCTCTGGCATTACCGATCTTGTTCTTGATCTGGATCTTCTAATTTCAGAAGCAAACCCCAACTTAAGAGTAGCGATGTGCCTAATCCCCAAGGGAGGGCACATCGCTTTCTTTTTGGAACTTGACAAAAAATAATCCGTTCGCTAAAATTACCTGCATCGATTAAAATTATTTTAGCGATAAAAGGATTTGTGATGATGGAGTTTCAACCCGCCCCCACATTTACCATTGGAGATTTGGAAACCCTCAAGGTCATCGCCGACCCTCTCAGGGGTCAGATCGTCGAAGTCCTTGTCCCGGAACCCAATACAATCAACCAGATCGCCGCAAAATTGGGTCTGGCCCCTAGCAAACTCTATTACCATGTCAACATGCTTGAAAAAGTCGGCCTTATCAAGGTCGTCGATACTACGCAGCGGGGAAATATCATCGAAAAGCACTATTGGGTCACGGCTTTGGATTATCGCGTCGAAGATGGATTGTTCAATTTCTCTACACCCGAGGGTCAACAAAATATCAGCGACCTGATGATCGCACCCGTGGAGACAACGCGCCTGGATATCATCCGCAGCCTGGAAGCGCGCGCATTTAATTTGGAGCACGGTGCGGAGAAGCGTCCCCGCGAGGTGATGATCACCCGTGAGTTGAGCCGTATCCCTGATGAGAAAGCCATGGAGTTCATTGGTCGTTTCAAGGCGCTGGTTGAAGAATTTACTCTTGCTGATGAGCCCGATGCCGAATCAGATGCGCAAGCACACGCGCTGATGATCGCTCTATATCCCACTTTTTACTACGAGAAGTCAGAGAGTGATAATGAATGATTCTAAACCCATGCCTAAAAATATGCGCGCATTTGTGACCATCTGGTTGGGTCAGGTGATCTCGATCCTAGGCTCTGGCCTGACAGGGTTTGCGATGGGCGTCTGGATTTATGACCAAACAGGCAAGGCTACGCCTTTTGCAATCACAGCCCTTTTCTCATCATTGCCGAATGTGCTGCTCTCGCCCGTCGCGGGTTCAGTCGCCGATCGCTTCAACCGCCGCCGCATCATGATCTTAGCTGATACAGGCGCCGCGATGGTCACGCTGTTGGCAGCATCTTTGATATTCACGGAAAGTTTGCAGATCTGGCACATCTATTTGTTGGCCTTGTTTGGGTCAATTTTCTCAGCGTTTCAAGAACCAGCTTATCTTGCTTCGACAACGATGCTGGTGCCCAAGAAAGATCTGGCGCGCTCCAGTGGGATGATGCAAATGGGCCAGGCGATTTCATCGATTCTCACCCCGGTCCTTGCTGGTGCATTGTACGGCTTCATTGGTTTGAAAGGTATAGTATTGATCGATGCGGTTACGTATCTGTTTGCCATTGGTGCGCTATTAATGGTGCAGATTCCTCAACCGAAAGCCATCTCGGACGAAGCGGAAGAAGAAAAGAAGTCTGTCTGGACAGATGCATTGTTCGGTTGGAATTACCTGCGTCTGCGGCCGGGATTGTTTGGACTGTTGTGGTATTTCGCCATGGTGAATTTCTTCTTGAATGTTTCTGGGGTGATGATGGGGCCATTGATCCTCTCGTTTGGCACTCCCACAGAATTGGGCATTGTTCAGACTGTATTTGGCGTCTCCATGTTAATCGGAAGCCTGATCATGAGCGCCTGGGGCGGCCCGCAGCGACGGGTACGCTTGCTTTTTGGTACGATTGCCCTGGCAATATCGGGTATGTTGGTCACGGGTTTGCGACCCAATTTGTGGTTCATCGCTTCCGGGGCTTTCATCTTGATGTTCTTTGTTCCGATTGCATCAAGCCTGAGCCAGGCTATTTTCCAGACAAAGATCGCTCCAGATGTGCAGGGTAGGGTTTTCGCAATTCGGCGTATGATCTCCCAATCGATCATGCCGATAGCCTTTTTGATTTCTGGGCCGTTGGCGGATGGGGTATTCAATCCTCTGTTAGTGGAGGGTGGTGTTCTGAGCAATTCCTTTGTGGGCGATATTTTGGGGGTTGGTCCAGCCAGGGGAATAGGTTTGATGTTTGTGCTCTCGACTCTGTTTGGGTGGGTTGCCTCTTTGGTGGCGTACGCCAACCCGCGCATTCGCTTTGTAGAAGAGGAACTTCCCGATGCAATACGAGATGACCACGAAGATACCACCGAAGGTATCGAATTTAATGAGGGAGTAGAGCCCTCCCTTGCAGATTGAATCGCTTTTCAATTTTTGCAGGTTGTTTTTCCATCTGGATTCTAATCAAACGGTACTCAGAGATCTTGGAGGGCGGATAGATCATGAGATCTCTGAGATCTTTGGGTTCCACTAACGCTCGTGTCATGCTCCTTTTGGCCAGTATAATGTGGTTTGAAAGCAGATCATTTCGAATGTCGTTAAATTGTCGTCCTTACGACATTGTGATTCTGGCTTTGCTCCCTATAATGATCCATAATTCAATCAAAGGAGTGAGTCATGAACCAACCTGATATTGGGCTTAAAGTCGCCGAACTTCGGCAGAGTAAAGGGATCACACAGGAGCAACTCGCAGAATACTGTGATGTCAGCACCCGCACGATCCAGCGTATCGAAAGTGGGGAGGTGGAGCCGCGTGCTTTCACGCGTAATAACTTGAGTAATGTTCTCGAGTTTGACTTCGGAGAAGACAATACCCAGAACGAGATCTTTTGGTTGGCGATGCTGCATCTGAGCTGTGTGCTCAGAAATGTGATTATCCCGCTGGTGATTTGGTCTTGGAAGAAGAAAAGCAGCTACAAGATCGACAAGCACGGCCGCGATGTGCTCAACTTCCAGATTACGGTCACTTTGATGCTTTTTACAGCAGCATTCTTTCTGATCGTGATGTTACCAGCGATGCTGGTGTTCGCAAACGCTTCTGGAGGGAATGTGGAAGTCCTAAGTTGGGTGGCTTTGCTGAGTGTCGTGCCTCTGATCCTGATTGGCATATTCACCACCTATCAGGGGGTTGTCAATACAGTGCGCGTGTTATCCGATAAATCCTATAAATACCGGTTGAGTATTCCATTTGTCAAATAAGTATTTAATTTGAACTCTGGCTAGCAGTCAGCGATAGGATACCGCTCTTCGAGGATGATAAGAGCGGTTATTTTTTGATTTGGTGGCTGACGAAGTGCGCAAGTTGTCAGAGCGAACCGCATTGGCAACTAAGGAGATCTCAGAATTGATCGAAGAGTTCCAGGCTATCGTTGATTTGGGTGACAATTGGTCATCCGAAGTCACGAAAGATGAGCTTTCCTTAGATCTGGATGACTTGCAGCAATTTATAACCTTTTTACCTGGCATTTATCGGGCGTTTACTGTATTTTTTCCTGGAAGGTGCCAAAATAATTACAGCTAAACATGTAGAACGCAAGGAGTATTGAAAATTTATGATTTGGGAAATCAAAACTTCCCGACCGCTCAACGGAATGGTAAACCATGGCAAAGCAATTAGTAATTTATCAATTAGCTGGAGAACGGTATTGAACCGCCATCGATACTGGTCCTTGGGAATATCATAGATTTTATTAGCGGTATTGCAAAGGTCGATGATCAATTAGTGACGATCATTGATTTGAAAAAGGTGCTTGTTTCGGATGAAATGTTAGAGCTGGCCGCAATGGATACAGGATAATAATCTCGAATCTGGTGTTCATATAATAGTAATTCTCACGAGCCGTTTTTATGAAAGATTAGAGTAGGAAGATTATGCCGGATCTAAATCGAAAGGAAATCATAATTATATTGTCATCTGTAAAAAAAGCTCGCTTATCCGGAGTTGACCTCTCAGGTTTGGATTTAAGCGGTCTGAATTTTTCTGGCGCGGACCTCACTCGAGTGAATATGGCTGGAGCCAACCTTACGAACGCATATTTGAGGGACGTACGAATGGAAGAGGCTAACCTGGAAGGCGCGATTTTGGTAAATGCGAATCTCAAGGGAGCAAACCTAAAAGGAGCAATCTTGACAGGCGCAGTTCTCTCAAATGCTATTTTGAGCGATGCAAATTTATATGGCATTGATTTCAATAATGTCAAACTCGATGGTGTAAAAGGCTACATAAGCACAATATAGCCTGATTCGATCCCGCCCCCTTTCCCCCAGGAGTGCCTTCATTGTGCGAAGGAGATAAATAAATGGCCAATTGTGAATACTTACAACGATGCGCATTTTTGCGTGAGCCGATGCCCAAATACACCCCATCAACGAAAAGTATGATTTCCCGCTATTGTTTTAGTGAAAAATCTCTTTGTGCACGCTACGTATCCTTTCGAGAATTGGGTTTGGTGGATCTCCCCAGCGACCTTTATCCTCACCAACTGGGTAAAGCTCTGCGACTAATGCAAGCAGATTAATAAGAACGGATCAAAATCGATATCAAGATGAAATTTATTCCGTCTTCAATTCCCGATGTAATTCGAGTTTTGCCAACGGTTAATGATGATGAGCGTGGCTACTTCATGGAATCGTATCAAGAGCGCGAATTCTTTTTAGCGGGAATCACCCATTTCTTTGTTCAAGATAACCTTTCAGGTTCTCGTCGTGGTGTGCTACGCGGATTGCATTATCAACAGCCTGGCGCACAGGGCAAATTGATCTGGGTTGTAAAAGGAGAGATCTTCGATGTCGCGGTTGATTTGAGACCCCATTCCGTTACATTTGGCCAATGGGTTGGTTTTAATATCTCAGCAATATCTCGGGAGCAAGTTTGGATCCCCCCAGGATTTGCACATGGCTTCTACGTGATGAGCGACTGGGCAGATGTCTACTATAAAGTGACTCATACCTATGCCCCTCAATGGGAACATACGCTGTTATGGAATGACCCAAAGATCGGCATTGAATGGCCAATTGAGTCAGGAGAAACGCCGATTGTGTCTAAGAAAGACGCCCAAGGCAGCCTCATGGAAGAGTTAGCTCTAACACAAAACATGATAGACGTAGGATGAAACACCGATACGATAATTCATTGATGAGGGTTAAACCATGAAAGGCATCATCCTTGCGGGTGGAAATGGTACGCGCATGTCCCCAATGACGATTGGCGTGAGCAAGCAATTGCTGCCTATCTATGATAAACCCATGATCTATTACCCGCTATCGATGTTGATGCTTGCTGGGATCCAAGAAGTTTTGGTGATCAGTACGCCCGATGCGTTACCCGCCTTTCAGCATTTACTTAATGATGGCAGCCAGTGGGGGATGGAGTTCCATTATAAAGCGCAGCACCAGCCCCGAGGTCTCGCCGACGCATTTATCCTGGGAAGGGATTTTGTCCAGGAACAGCCAGCTGCTTTGATCCTCGGAGACAATATTTTCTATGGGCAGGGAGTTCCAAATCAACTGCGCTGGGCGGCCCAGCTAAAGGAAGGTGCGCTGATTTTTGCCTATCCTGTTAATGATCCCCGACGCTATGGTGTTGTGGAGTTCGACGACCAAGGGATGGCTATCAGTATTGAAGAGAAACCCCAACAACCCCGCTCTCGTTTTGCAGTTCCAGGGCTGTATTTTTACGATGATAAGGTCTGCGAAATTGCCTCACAATTGAAACCCTCAGCTCGTGGTGAGCTGGAGATCACTGATGTCAATCGAACGTATCTGGAACGCGGTCAATTACGTGTAGGTGTGTTTGGTCGCGGTACTGCCTGGTTGGATGCGGGAACGCCAGAATCTATGCTGCAAGCTGCAAATTTTGTCCAAGCTGTTGAAGAACGTCAAGGCTTGATGATCTCCTGCCCCGAAGAAATTGCCTGCAGAATGGGATTTATTGGAATAGATGGTTTAGAGCAATTGGTTTCGAAATTACCAGATAATCAATATCGCCAATATCTCGTCAATCTCCTTCTGGTTGAAAGATCGATACAGACATTAGAGAGTGATCATGCGTATACTACTTTTAGGCAAAACCGGCCAACTCGGGTTGGAGTTGCAGCACACACTGAGCTCTCTTGGAGAGCTAATCTCGCTGGACTCCAATCAATTGAACCTGGCTCAGATTAGCATAATTCGCGAAACGGTCCAATCTGCCAGCCCAGATGTGATTGTCAACGCTGCGGCCTATACCAAGGTCGATCGGGCAGAAAAAGAGCCTGATCTGGCTATGATGGTCAATGGGTATGCTCCAGGAATTTTGGCTGAAGAGGCCAAAAAAACTCAAGCTCTCCTAATACACTTTTCTACGGATTTTGTTTTCAATGGGAAGAAAAATGGGGCATACACCGAGAAGGACTCTCCAGATCCTATCAATGTATATGGATCGACCAAACTGGCCGGAGAACAACTTATCCAGAAAACTGGTGGCTTGAATATTATTCTTAGGACAAGTTGGGTTTATGGAGTTCGTGGGAACAATTTTTTAACCAAATTGTTAAAATGGACCCAGAAGCAAGATTCATTGCGAATTGTTCAAGATCAATTTGGGTCCCCTACTTGGACGCGTTGGCTTGCCCAGGCTACAGCCCAGGTAATTCGCTGTTACCGGTATTTAGGTCTCGAGTGGATGCAAAACCATAAAGGGCTTTATCATGTAGCCAGCAAGGGGCTTGTCAGCCGTTTTGAATGGGGACGAAATATATTGGATTTGTTTCAACTCAATGAAACAGAAATCCACCCTGCGGTAAGTTCGGACTTCTCCTGCCAGGCTGAACGCCCATGCAACTCGGCATTGAATAGTGACAAAATTACAGAAGCATTCAACATTCACATTCCTAACTGGCGTGAGATGCTCGCGGCTGCTATCAGTAAAGATGCCCAGACTCGATACTGGAATCTGGAAGAAAACCCTATCACTGATCAGGTTTATCAGAAATCGCGTGGTGTCAAATCCATACCTCACATTTCTGAAAAGATGAATCTAGAAATGGCAAAAGCGATGATATCATCGACTGGTTGACAAAAGCAGCGGCTTGATATTAACATGTTCCTCAATAACTTATCGGTAACCCACGAGGCAGAGTAGGAGAATAGAGACAGCTTTGACCACTGGCACCCTCCAACATGCATACGAAATCCTGAACGCGGGCCAGCCTTACAAAGCGCGCGCTTTGGTTCAGCCAGTTATAAAAGTAGACCGGCACAACGTACCCGCCTGGGTTTTACTTGCTATTACATATCCAGAACCTGAATATCAAATCAAAGTATTGGAAAAAGGGCTGGAGTTCAATCCAGGTAGTGAGATCTTGGAAAGAAAAATAAAACAGGTTGCATCTGGAATCCTGGATCGAACACCAATTTCACCCTCGAAACAGCCAACCAGGCAATATGTTCCTGCGGAGCCCCGTCCCAGAATCGCTCCCAAAAAACGGAACAAATACTCTCCACCAATGATTGCGTTCTTGATTGTGGTTGCACTGGTGGTAGGTTCGATGTTTGGTGCTGGTGTGATGTTGCTATATCAGCATTATTTTGTTGAGACACCAGCCTTGAGCATGACTGCATCTTCACAAGCCAGTGAGCTCAATGATGACGCGGCTTCATCGGAAGAGAGCTTACATCCTCCAGGAGATGGTTTTTTCCTCGTTGATAGTGAGATGTACGCCTTACCGGCATTTGAACACCCTGCTGGAAACAGTATTGCGGATTTGGTATCCACTCATAATACAACGCCAGAGTTTGTTTATCAGAGCGCCAACTATCCAATTGAGAACCTGCGATTGTATAGTTACCAGGCAGGTTTTGGATTGGATGTTGAGTATATCGAAGCAGGTGCGTTGATAAAAACAGTGCATGTTAACTCTCCGGCCATGATTGCAGGATTACAAGTTGGAGAAGTTATCGCCGAGGTGGCGGGTGAATCTGTGACGAAACCTTCGGTTTCGATTTATTCCCCAGGGTATCGCGATTTGATTGGCCCAATGCGGGAAGATGTTCAAATACAAGTGGTAAGTGGGACGACTTCACGCCTGGTGATGGTGGCGAGGACATTTTCTGTCCCTGGAGCTTCCGGCAATGATCTGCGGGTACCTTATGAGGTCATCCCGAAAGACGGCTTCATTATGCTGAAGCCAGAAAGCACACTTGAGCCAGGTGTATATCGCTTTGAATTTGATGCAGGAAATGATGGTGCTGAGGGTGCCACCAACTTACTCAACCAGACCGCGGCGCGAAGTTCGCTGCCTGCTCAAAAGTGGCTGTTTGTGATCGAGTTCTGAAAATAGTTGAGATGGTGGCAAGGGCTGGAAGAAGCAAACCCCATTCTTGAATTATCCCCGAAATTTCACAAAAAATCGAAAGTATTGATTACGACAGTGAGCAATGTGGGACTTTCTCTGATGATATTTCCATATTGTTGATGAAAATATCTCGGAAAATGGCATTTACCATTCCATTCTTATTTTTTTTTGCGCGATACATTGCCGTGTCAGCTTCTTTGATGAGGCCATCTGCATCTTGGGAATCTTCCGGGTAAAGTGAAATGCCAATACTTGCACCAACACGAATGTCGAATTTTTCCACCTTAATCGGAGATTGGAAGGCTTCCTCAATCCGTTTGATGATATCGAAGGTTCCTTCCATCGTATTTTGTTCAGGCAAGATGATAACAAATTCATCTCCCCCAATGCGCGCGATCGTATCACTTTTTCGCAGCAGGTTTGATATGCGTTTCCCCACAATTTGAAGGATCTGATCTCCTACATTATGTCCGTAGGTATCATTGATCTCTTTGAAGTTGTCCATATCGAATAGCATCAACCCCAATTTGGATCGATTCCGCTCAGCACGAGCCAGTTCGAGGGCAATGCGATCATTGAAGAGACGTCGATTTGGAAGTCCCGTGAGGACATCGTGAGTCGCCATATGTTCGAGCGCTTTTTCAGCGATAACTCGTTTTGCTAATTCGGATTCTGCCCGTCGATTGGCCTGTGCGTAATCTCTTAGTTGATTGGTTAGGTCAGTCACATCTTTTATATCAAATAAGGCACTGCATCCCTGGTTCGTTTTCAAAATTGGGTGCACAACCGTATGCTGAATGCGCATTTGGCCATCGCTCATTTTCGCGGGTATGATGAACTGGTGTAACTGTGCCGAAAAGATGATTGGCGCCCCCCCATCAAGAACAGAATCTAATCGAGAAAGATAAGGGGGTTTCAATAGATGAGGGTAGAGGTCTTTGAGATTATGCCCAACAATTTCATCTCGAAGGATGCCTGTCCATGATTCCATTACCCGATTCCAATACTCAACAGTGTAATCGTGTGAGATGATCATTACCCCGTTGCTGATGTGATCAAGTATCCCTAAAGTGTCTTTTTCTATTCCAATCACAATGCATTCACCTCAATTCTCAACTCATCTAATGCGAAGATAAGTTTTGTGAATGAAACGAAGCTAAAGAAAACTAGAATCTCTCCGCTAATTGAATGATCTTCAACACTGAATTGAATACGAGCCATTACTACAGTTGGATTGTCATCATGAATATTTGAATCGATCAGATTCGAAAGAGAACTCTCCAAATAGGTTGGCACCATGTATTGAAAATACTCACCAAAGGCCTTGCTAATAGAACCCATTACGGCACTCAACACGACATTGCCCACCTCGGTTAATGCTCCAATCCTCAGGCTGCTCATTTCCCTCTGAGGGCTGCGCTCTCCGCTAATGATATCGACCAGACGTGAAGCGCTTTTGGTTGGGAAAACCAAGGCAGCAGTTCCTGTCAGGGGCCCGGCGAACTCAAGCTGGACAGTAGCCAGGGAATCATCTTCCTCAATCGCAGTTTCATCGCCTAAAGACCAAATGCCAACATCAGGTACGCGCAGGCTAATGGGTGTTTCGAGAATTTCATTTAACGCCCCCGTCGCTCGACGAACGCCGATATCGAATAACTCTTCTAATACGCCGATTTGATCTTTATTGATCACCCTAATATACCTCTTTGAGTTTCCGTAATTGTGCTAATTCGCCGTAAATGGCTGTGGATCAACTTGTTTTCCGTTAAGGCGTACCTCATAATGTAAGTGCGGGCCTGTAGAATTACCGGTATTGCCCGAAAGTCCGATAACCATGCCAGGCTGGACAATCTGGCCAACTGATACCGGAATCTCAGAAAGATGGGCATAGTATGTCTTATAAGGCCCATTCTCCAAAATGACTAGATTTCCGTAGCCTTCTGTATTCCAGCCAGCATAAGAAACTTTGCCGGCCATGGTGGCTCTGACCGGTGTGCCCGTAGGCGTTGCATAGTCGATGGCGACATGCCCACCGTGAGACCCTTGGCTGATCCTTCCTTGGAGAGGTAGGCCTCTCGGTACAGATTGAGCTCCAAAATAGGGGGAAGTGTTATACCCCCAGCCGTTGCCAAACTGGTTGGCGGAATTCATTACCCCAATAGGGTAACCTTGCTGCATTGATTGATCATTTACCTGAAGGGATAATAACTTCTCCATGAGGGCAAACATGATGGGCATCATCATTAATTCAAAGGAAGAACCCATATTTCCCGATGCCTGCGCATTTCCTCCCATGAGCATGGAATTGAAGATAGAGCCAAACTCAGAGGTCCCCTGATCAAAGGTGAGTGGATTGTTGTTGAAACTAGGGGAGTGTTTCTGAAGGCTATCAAGCGTTCGCAATGAAAAATCGTTCATAGTGCGCTCATTGTAGATGAGATTCTCTGGCTTTTCCGTAAACACGGTGTAAAAGCTGAGTAAGAATTATACGAAAAAATTGCCCTTTACCCTTCCTTTACGCAGGTTTTCGTCATCCTTTACTGAAAAATTATAGGGGTTATCGTAGAGTAAGGGCGGAAATTCCGAATTCATGCATGATAGAGGTACAAACCAAATGACAAATCCTCAGTTAGAAATGCTTTTAGATCAGGCTGATACTGCAGCCCGGAGTGCCGATTGGCAGGGTGCGGCCGAATTCTTGAATAAAGTGGTAGCCTTGGAGCCCGATCACGTTGGCGCGATCACGGGAATTGGCACATGTGCACTGCAATTGAATCAATATCCTGTTGCAGTTTCCCAATTCGAACGCGTTATCCATCTGGCACCCGAATCACCAGAAGCTTTCAATAACCTGGGAGTTGCTTACGCCCTGATGGGCGAATGGCAGTCAGCCGAGCGGAGTTATTTGAAGGCATTGGAACTTGATGAACAACATTTTCAGGCGCTAAAGAACTTGGCCCAGGTGTGTTTACAGCAAGATGATCGCTTGATGGAGGGGGTGCAGATACTGGCGAGTCTCTATCAGGGCAACCCAAACGATGTCGATGTGGTTTTCATGTTGGCAACATGCTATGAGGAGGCTGAAGACTGGGATTCAGCCTATGATATGTATCATCAGACTCTTGAAGTGCAGCCAGACCACGCCACCGCCAAAGCAGGCTTCGAGCGCGTTTCTGCACGGCGGGCTAGTTTGCGCATTGCCCAACCCGAACATACCAAAACACTTGCTCAATTGAAGTCACTTAAGGGAAACGGAAGCACTCCTTAGGGTGGAATTATCATGCCAACAATGTGTTCATCGAAGGAGTTTTCATGAAGGATCGAATATTAATTACTGGTGGTGCTGGCTATTTAGGGTCCATCCTCTGTGAGCGCCTGCTTGAGGCGGGATATCAAGTTACAGTCTTAGATCGTTTGCTCTATGGACACCACAACCTTTTACATCTTTGTGCAAATCCAAATTTTGATTTTGTATACGGGGATGTGCGTGATGAGCAGCTTGTTGAAGAATTGGTGAAAAATACCGATATTCTCATCCCACTGGCGGCTATTGTTGGCGCACCGGCCTGTGATCGTGATCCCTGGCAAGCGCGCGCTGTAAATCTGGAGGCCATCCGCTTGATCAATCGGGTACGTGATCCGGGACAATTGGTACTTTATCCCAACACCAATAGCGGCTACGGAACGAAATCAGGGGATGTTTTCTGTACTGAAGACTCGCCCCTGGAGCCAATCTCTTTCTATGGTCAAATCAAGGTCGAAGCAGAGCAAGAATTGCTGGATAGTCCCAATACGATCGCGTTTCGTCTGGCGACCGTATTTGGCACTTCGCCACGCATGCGGCTGGATCTACTCGTCAACCACTTCGTATACGCGGCGATTACAGATGGCTATATCATCATATTTGAGAAAGATTTCAAGCGCAACTACATCCATATCCGTGATGTGGCTGATTGCTTCCTTTTTGGGATCGAACATGCCGATCAGATGATTGGTCAGGCGTATAACCTGGGACTGGATGATGCCAACCTCTCGAAGGAGGAATTGGCATTGAAGATAAAGGAGAACGTCCCTGACTTCTTCATCCATTTCTCGGAAATCGGCACAGACCCCGATAAGCGTAATTACATCGTTTCGAACCAACGTTTGCGAGGTGCGGGTTTCGAAGCTCAACGCTCGATCGACAGTGGCATCCATGAGCTTTTGAAAGCCTATCGCACGCTGGGACGGAACCCGATGAAAAATATCTGATATATATGTCTTCCCTTGCAGGGTTATCCGTATTGATCTTGGTGGGGGGAATGGGGACTCGCCTGAGGTCGGTCGTAGCAGACCGACCTAAAGCGTTGGCACAGATCAACAACCGCCCGTTTCTCTCCTATCTGTTGGATCAGTTAGCTGCCCAGGGGCTCCGGCGCGCCGTTTTGTGTACCGGCTTCATGGCTGAGCAAATCCAAGAAACTTTTGGCAATTCCCATGGTCCATTGCAGTTGGCATATTCGCAAGAATTGCGGCCCCAGGGAACTGCTGGAGCAATTCGCCAGGCACTGCCTCTGATAGAGTCCAGACTGATGTTGGTCATGAATGGCGACTCATTTTGTTCGGCAAATCTGGAGGGCTTCCTCGCATGGCACAACAGTCTTGGTGCAAGCGCTTCGTTGTACCTGGTAGACGTCCCCGACGTAAGCCGTTACGGTCAGGTCAGGGTAGATAAAGCGGAACGGATCGTTTGCTTTGAAGAAAAGGGACAGAATACTGGTCAAGGGTGGATCAATGCAGGCATCTATTTGTTGAGTAGATCCTTAACGACTATGATCCCAGAGGGCAAGGCTGTTTCAATTGAGAAAGAGATCTTCCCAAGGTTGATAGGTAGTGAGTTCTATGGTTTCCAAGGTCAGGGCGACTTCATAGATATTGGTACACCGGAATCGTATGCGCGCGCAGGTGAATTTTTCTATTCACTGCCTAAAGGAATAATGAACTCATGAATAACAAGGATCACCCCAAACGTCAGTTTGCTGTCCTAGACCGCGATGGCACCATCATCGTCCAGCGGCACTATCTGTCAGACCCAGACCTCGTTGAACTTCTCCCCGGCGCGGCTCAAGGCTTGCGGCAAATGAGCAACTTTGGATTAGGTCTGGTTGTGGTCACCAATCAATCCCCAATAGGACGCGGTTATTTTGATGTGAATCGGCTGGAACAGATCCACGATCGCATGGAAGCATTGCTGGCAGAGGAGGGTGTGAAATTGGACCATATATATTTTTGCCCTCACCGGCCCGATGAGCATTGTTCCTGCCGCAAGCCCGAGACAGGTATGCTTGATCGCGCTGCGGAGGAGATCGGTTTTGACAAGCAAGCCAGCTTTGTGCTCGGGGATAAACCCTGCGATATTGAATTAGGGCAGCGTGCGAATGCCACCACCTTCTTGGTGCGCACAGGATATGGTGAACAGGTTGCAGCAGAACATTCAGCCTCTCCAGATTATGTCGTGAATGATTTGTGGGATGCGGCCAGGACGATTGGCATGTTGTTGTGTGGGAATGAAGGGCCAAAGAACCATGCTTACTAAAGAAGATTTGCGATATCAAAGAGTTCACGAACATTTGTTAATGAGCGCTGAAGTCAAACATCAGGTTGCGACCACATGTTCAGATGCCATTTTAGATGCCGCCGATCTAGTTGCTGAATCTTTTCGATTGGGATGTAAATTATTGATCTGTGGCAATGGGGGTAGCGCGGCTGATAGTCAACATTTGGCGGCCGAATTTGTCAGTCGATTGACCATGGATTTCGATCGCCCCGGTTTGCCCGCGATTGCGCTAACGACCGATTCATCATTCCTGACAGCCTATGCAAATGATTTCGATTTCAACGGCATATTTGCTCGCCAGGTTCAGGCACTAGGTGAAGCAGGGGATGTGCTGATTGGCATCAGTACCAGCGGAAATTCTGGGAACATCATCCGAGCTGTTACTGCTGCCAAGGAGAAAGTCATGCATACGATCGTACTAACAGGTGAAGGTGGCTTACTGTCCGATCTGGCCGATGTGGCGATATGCGTGCCCAGTTCGGAGACCCAGTATATCCAAGAAGCGCACCTGGCGATCGAGCATATTCTATGCGGGCTGGTCGAGCGGATGATATTTTAGATTCCAGGACTTAAAGTCCTAAAGGGTTTTTATGATTTGTCGTGTATGTGATTCAACCGATTTTGATGTTGTGATTGACCTGGGTGACCAGCCCTGGAGCAATCACTTTCTGCGTTCGGATGAAGTTGGGCAGGAACCATTCTATCCATTGCGCGTGGTCTACTGTCACAAGTGTAATACTGCTCAATTAGATTTTACTGTTCCCAAAGAAATCATGTTTGGGGATCATACCTACCTTTCGGGGATGACTAAATCTTTGAGCGCGCATTTCAAAGCTGTGGCCGAGGAGGTCGATCAACGCTTTCATCAGGGAACTGAGCATAAATCGGTGTTGGATATCGGCTCGAACGACGGAACGCAGTTGAAGCATTTCCAAGGCCTTGGCTGGGATGTGCTCGGTGTAGAGTCATCCAAGACTACTGCACAGATCGCACTCGAAAACGGAGTCGAGACGGTCAACGAATTCTTCAATCTCGATCTGGTCCAAAGCCTTGGGCGCAAGTTCCACATCATAAATGCCGCGGGCGTTTTCTTCCATCTCGAAGAATTACACTCCGTCACTGAAGGCATCCGCGAAGCGCTGCGAGAAGACGGTGTCTTTATTGTTCAATTCCTGTATATGAAGCGCATTGTCGAGAATATGGCTTTTGATCAGATCTACCACGAGCACCTGCTGTATTACAACCTGCGCACCCTCGACACCCTGCTCAAACGGCATGGACTTGCGATTTTCGATGCCTACCTTGCCCCCATCCACGGTGGATCGATGATCGCCTTTGTGACTCATCAGGGAAAGCAAGCCCCAACCCAACGCCTTCAAAAATTGATCCAGGCTGAAGATGATGCCCAAAGCAATGAACTCTCCACCTATCTGGCGTTTGCGGACCGCATCCAGCAAATGAAAACTGAGAACTTGGATTACCTGTCTGCTGCTAAGGCTAATGGCGAGACGATCTACGGTATGGGTGCACCGGTCAAAGGCAATACCCTACTGAATTATTTCGGCATTGGCAAAGAAATTCTTGATTATCTGGTGGAGATCAACCCATTACGCAAGGGTCTCTACTCGCCGGGGATGCACATTCCCATCATCATGGAAGATGAACTCCCCTCGTTACCGGATATCTACTATGGTTTGGCTTGGAATTTCAAAGACGAGATCTTGAAGAAGAATCAAGCCATCATTGATGCTGGAGTCGAGTTCTATTTCCCAATCAACCCGACCCCTGTTCAGATTAGATCATGAATATTCTTGTTACAGGCGCAACTGGATTTTTAGGGCAAACGCTTTGTTCCCACCTGAAAGCGGCAGAGCATGATGTGGTGGAGCTCTCCTCCCGGAATTGTGATCTCACACAAGAGCACAGCCTGGAGGCGTTCAGCGACCAGCAATATGACCAGATTTACCACCTGGCTGCCTGGACACAGGCTGGAGATTTCTGTTTGTACCATCCTGGGGAACAGTGGATCATCAACCAGCAGATCAACACCAACGTGCTGGCCTGGTGGCAGAGAGAACAACCTCAGGCCAAGATGATCAGCATTGGCACCAGTTGCGCCTACGCGCCTGATCAAACCTTATCCGAAGAGAATTATCTCATCGGCACACCAATCGATAGCCTCTTCACCTATGCCATGACCAAGCGCATGTTGTATGTTGGGCTGCTGGCGCTGCAAAAGCAATATGGTCTGAATTATCTGCAGGTTGTGCCTTCTACGCTCTACGGCCCTGGGTATCACACGGATGGTCGTCAGATGCACTTCATCTTCGACCTGATGCGCAAAATCATACGCGGCAAATTGTATGACGAGCCGGTTGTCCTGTGGGGCGATGGGCACCAGCGGCGCGAGCTGGTCTATGCAGGGGATTTCGTGAAGATATTGCTGCACCTTTCCCAATCGGTTGAGAATGATCTGGTCAATATTGGCGCTGGGGAAGAGTTCAGCATTCGTCACTTTGCGCGGCTGATTTGCGAACACGTCGGCTATGCCTTCGAGAAAATCCAATTCGATACTAGCCGTTATGTAGGGGCGCGCTCTAAATGGCTGGAAACTAGCAAATTGCAGACCCTGTTGCCCGATTTTAAAATGACTCCGTTAAAGCAAGGTCTGGCTGAAACCATCGATTGGCTAAGCACCCAGTCTGAAATCGTTAATCCTGAAAATCTCCTGAAGGAGAAAGAACGATGATCATTAGCATGACGCCCGTCAGGGTGAGCTTTTTAGGGGGTGGCACAGATTACCCAGAACATTTCAACCAGCATGGCGGAGCCACGCTGGGCACATCGGTCGACAAATATGTCTATATCACCGTCAGTCACCTGACAGCCTTCTTCGACCACCGCATCAGAGTCGGGTATTCCAAAACCGAGTTAGCGGCCAGCATCGATGATATCCAACACCCCTCGGTGCGCGAATGCTTGCGTTTCTTGGGGATCGAAGGTGGCATCGAAATCAATATTGTTAGCGACCTTCCTGCTCGCAGCGGTTTGGGTTCCTCATCGTCGTTTACGGTGGGGTTGCTCCACGCATTGCACGCTTTCAAGGGAAATGTGGTCAGCAAAGACCAGTTGGCGGCAGAGGCGGTGCACGTCGAACGCCAGATGATCAAAGAACGCGTTGGCGTTCAGGATCAATACACCAGCGCCTTTGGCGGTGTGCTCTACCTGGATTTGTTAGCGGCCAATCGTATCATTCCCAAACCGGTGGTCATGTCAGCGCAGCGCAAACAGGCTTTGCAAGATCGTTTGATGATCTTCTATACCGGAATTCAGCGCATGGCTCATGATGTTTTGAAGGAGCAAATCAAGCGCACCAAAAAAGGTGATATCACACCGAATTTGATCGAGCTGGGGGAATTGGTTCCGCAGGGCATCGAAATCCTCTGCAACGGGCATGATTTGTCCAACTTTGGGGAGATCCTGCACCAGGGCTGGGAGTTGAAACGTGGATTTTCAGATGCAATTAGCAATACAGTGATCGACGAGGCTTATGCGCGCGCCCGCAAAGCGGGTGCCATTGGAGGAAAGTTGATGGGCGCAGGCAGCGGTGGCTTCTTGTTGCTCTATGTGGAGCCCTACAACCAGGACGCTGTCCGAAAGGCGTTATCGGAAATGCGTGAGGTCAAGTTCAACTTGGATGATCAAGGTTCACGGTTGATCTTTTACCGCCCCAATGGGCGTGGATAAGCTCACGATCAGGATTTAAGCCTGAAAAAAATTGTATGTATGATCAATTGGAATGTATGGCAATATGGATGAACAGATGAGTAACCAGGCATATCAGCTTGATTTTTGTTCCATCGGTTGTGATGTGACTATCTGGCCTCTTGCAAAGGTCATTGCTCCCGAAACGATTTCCATTGGAAACTCGGTTATCTTTGATGATTATGTCTTGTTGATGGGGGGTAAGAAAACAACTATTGGCAGCTTTGTTCATATTGCATCGTTTTCATCTATTACAGGGGGCGGTGAATTAATAATGGAAGATTTTACTGGTTTGTCTAGTGGCGTTCGAGTATACACTGGCAATGAAGATTATTCAGGAAAATATTTGACAAATCCTTCGGTGCCCCATCCTTACCGCATCCCAATTCGTTCGAGTGTCATCATTCGAAAGCATGCGATTGTAGGCGCCAACTCGGTCATTTTGCCTGACGTCGAGATTGGCGAGGGATCCGTCATTGGTGCAAACTCCCTGGTAACCGGGGATTGTGAACCTTGGACAATCTATGTAGGGACGCCTGCGAAAAAACTTCGCCTTAGACCAAAGAAGAAAATTCTGGATCTCGAAAACCAGCTGAGAAACGAATTGATTGATGATCAAGGCATGTATATTCCCAAAAATCAGCGCATTGGGATGACAAATGAATTATGAACGATAAATTTTTCGTCGATGATCTGGCAATATTTGGATCATCCCCTGCTTTCCAAGATACCTTGCATGTCGGCCGGCCAAATATTGGCAGCCGTGATCGCCTCCTTGAGCGGATAAATGACATGCTTGATCGGCGATGGTTGACCAATGATGGCATCTACGTTCGAGAATTCGAGCAAAAGATAGCCGATCATGTGGGAGTAAAGCATTGCATTGTGATGTGTAATGCTACGATTGCATTGGAGATCGCCATACGAGCGCTTGATTTACAGGGTGAGGTTATCGTTCCTTCTTTCACGTTTATTGCCACAGCTCACGCATTACAGTGGCAGGAGATCACCCCAGTTTTTTGTGATATCGATCCGCGAACGCATAATATTGATCCTGATAAAATCTCGAGCTTGATTACACCACGCACCAGCGGGATTATTGGTGTACATGTATGGGGGCGCCCTTGTGCGGTGGAGGAATTATCGGAAATTGCCGATAGATTGGAACTTAAACTCCTATTCGATGCTGCTCACGCGTTCGGCTGTTCCCATCGTGGGACGATGATCGGCAACTTTGGGGATGCTGAAGTTTTTAGCTTTCATGCTACGAAATTTTTGAATTCGTTCGAAGGTGGTGCGGTAGTAACCAATGATGATGATCTCGCTCAAAAGATTCGCTGGATGCGAAATTTTGGTTTTGTTGGATATGACGAAGTCATATATCTGGGGACGAATGGCAAAATGCCCGAGGTATGTGCGGCCATGGGAGTATCTTCATTGGAATACCTGGACGAACTGATTGCAGTGAATCGGCAAAATTATGAAGATTACCGTGAAGAATTCACAGGGCTGCCGGGAATAAAGCTAATTTATTACGATGATAGCGAATCATGCAATTTCCAATACATCATATTGGAGGTAGACGAGAAACTTACCAACATCAGTCGTGACCTATTGGTGGAGATTCTCCATGCAGAAAACATTATTGCGCGCAGATATTTCTACCCTGGCTGCCACCAAATGGAACCCTATCGGTCGTACTTTCCTCACGCGGGTTTGCTTTTGCCCGAGACCGAAAAACTCACAAAGAAAGTCCTCTCATTGCCCACTGGTACCTCGATTGGACGTGAAGAAATCAAAACAATTAGCCAGGTTATTCGACTGGCAATCGAGAATGCAGGGCAGATTTCAAGCAGAATTCCGAAACAATTTGATCATGTCGCAATCAATGATTTAGCGAATATTTCGATGATAAATCAATCAATGCAGAACCACACCCTTGGAGCGAACCGAGCGCCCACTGGATGGAGTAATTTATAGATCTATGACCTCACTTGAAAACAGAATCCAGGAAATAAAATTAGCCCTTCTTCCGGATGAAAGGGAATCTTTGGATTCAATTCCTGGAGAGAAAGTAAAAGAGATTTCTTCGATCTTATCAGATCCCGGGTTTCTGACCTTGCCCGATGATGTTCATTTCTCATTTCTAGATTTTGTGCATTCGATATACGGGAAAACATTCCACAAATCATCTGTCGATCAGGCTGCCATTATCCAAAAAATATTTCAATTCCATTTGCAGAACTGCAATGTTAGTCTGCCACGGTTGTTTAAATTATATGACTTACTTTACTTCTTGTACTGGTGTGTGGCTGTATCGATTGAAGAACAACGTGATTTCGATCAGAGTGTGGTAATTCCTTTTTCGAAATACTTAAATCAATTTTTTGCTACGGTAGACTTGGGGGTCAGTCTGCCGTCCAATGCTCGTCAGGTTTCGCTCACCCGGGATAATAGAAAAATTCGTTTCTGCTATCTTGCCGAATATCTCTATGAGGGGCAAGGCAATGCGCTTGCTGATGTCGTAGAAGGTGTTCTCACCAGCTTATGTAAATACTATCCCGATCAGTATGAATTGTTCCTCTACGCCTGGAGGTACCACGAGACAGATTTGATCGATAAATTTGAATCTCTTGGTGTGAAAGTGCGTAGATTCAATCTTCGTGAATACTCTGAAAAAGAGTTGATACGTTTGCGGAAATCATTTTTACAAGATCAGTTTGATGTAGTGTTGACGGATATGAATTCTGCTGTGCCGCATTTCTTGTTCGAGAGTCGGATCGCGCCATTTCAAGTTTTCTATCAATTGGGAATGCCTTACTGGCAACTGACAAATCTGGATGCCGTATTTCTAAATTGGCAGATCGCGCCTGAGGATGTTGGATTTTTGCCAGAAAGAAGTTTCTATTTATCAGCTCCGAGGTTCTTTAATCGCTCAATTCCTTCCGTAAATCCAGCTCAGGTGCAGGCCGAACGTGCTCGCTTCCCCGCGAGTAAATTTACAATCGGAAACTATGGACGTTTAGTCAAGATAACCGTCGAATATCTCGAGATCCTGTTGCAGATATTAAAGACACATGCTGATACGATCATCCTTTTGGGTGGAACAGGGGACGCATCGTTGATATCCAAATTCATCGCCGAGAATCAACTCGAGCAACGACTTTTTGTTGTTAATGAGTTTGTGGATGGCAATGTTTGGGGGGAAATGCTTGATATTTTCCTGGACTCCTTCCCACTGCTTGGTGGATATTCATGTTTAGAAATGCTCGCTAAGAGCAAACCCATTGTCTATATTCCAAGTCATGAGATGCCAAATTTTGCTGAGATGCGGGATGATAAATTGAAAGCTACTCAAGCGGATGAATATGTGGCCCTGGTTTCCAGATTGCTTACGGATGATGTTTTCTATCAGGAAGCGAGCGAACGCGCTGTAGAAATCTTCAAAAACAATTCTGATGCTAGGAAATACGCTGATAACTTACATCAAGCCATTCAAGGTGTATTCGAGCGAGGACGTAAATATCTACAAATAGGACAGCCCCTTTGGGGGAGAATCACTCAGAAAGACGCAGCCATGCCCCCTGAAGATGATCTTGTAGCGTGGCCCCAAGATGTGATCGACTATGTTCAACAGGCGGACCAGTTTTTTGTGGGTGGTGACTTGGTTCAAGCGTGTGAAGCGCTGAAAAAGGCCTTGGTCGTTGTTCCTCATGATCCCCAAATCATCATTTCATACGCAAATATTTTGCTGCGTTTAGGTGAAACCGAAGCTGCACGCCGTGAATTCTTGAAGGTAACCGAGCTTCATCCCAATCATGCCGAGGCTCATCTTAACCTCGCGGGAGTACAACTTGTTCTTAGGGAAACCCTCGAAGCTGAGGCTTCTGTCAGGCGCGTTTTGGCGCTTGATCCTGAGAACACAGATGCAATGAAACTCCTTGGGTATATATGTTTAGAAGGTGGCAACTATGTAGAAGGAGTCCAGGCATACCAGGGGGCATTGCAAATTAATCCTCAAGATGTAGACGCCCTATTAGCTCTGGGTACTTTTTGCCTAAACGCCAAAGACTTTAAGCAAGCCAAGGAAATTTTCGAGCGGGTATTACAAATAGACCCTAAGAATGAAATGGCACAAACTGGGTTGAACCAAGCGGAATTGTCATTCAGAGATGTTTCTGAAGAAATTAGTGGACAAGCTGTACCCTGCAGGCAAACGCATCTGTCTTCGTTACGTCCGAATGATGTGATCGTAGCTACCTACCCAAAGTCCGGCACCAATTGGATTCGATTTTTCCTCGCACCGATTATTGCCAAGAGAAGCTATGAGCCGTCTGCATTTCCACTTGCTTGGGAATCCGCGGTTCATTACGTGCCAGATATTCATGATAACTATCACAATGGTCTGCCGTTACCCGAGTATAAACATCTTCCCAATCCGCGTGTGTTCACGATGCATCCATCGTCATTTGACCCCCAACTACCTAAAGCACTTTATATTGTCCGGGATCCACGTGATGTAATGGTTTCATTCTACTACCATGAAAAACGTTCGACACCTGAATTTAATATGAGCATCGAGGATTTCATCACGCAGCATAACTCTTGGGCTGGTGATTGGGGAGAATGCGTCAAACCATGGCTGCAACACGCCGACAAAGAGAATATCTTGATAGTGCGCTACGAAGACCTTTACAAAGACCAGTATATTCAGAGAAATGGATATTCTTGGTTTAGGAAGATCTTGGAATTTTGTGGATTCGAGGTTGACGATAAAGAATTGTTGGATGCGATAGCTTTTTGTTCATTCGACCATATGCGTGGTTTAGAAAAACGCATATCAAAAGAAAAATTGACGGCTCCCGGTGAGTTTGGAGGCGATAAAAATATTCCGTTTATGAGAAGCGGGAGCATCGGCAATTGGAAAGACGAAATCAGTGAAGAAATTGCTACTATCGTTAGCTCCCGCTACGCTAAACAGATGGCAATGCTAGGGTATGTTGACGGAAAAGAGGCTGAAATCAAAATATGAGCGAACTCCCGAAAATATCCATCGTTACACCGGTGTATAACTGTGCCGACCTAGTCGCCACCTGTATCGAAAGTGTCCTGAAGCAGGACTACCCCAACTTCGAGCATATCATCGTCGATGGCGCCTCGGACGACGGCACGGTGGATGTGCTGAAGAAATACCCCCACATCAAATGGATTTCCGAGCCCGATGAAGGTGAATCGGAAGCCTTGAACAAAGCCCTGCACATGGCCAGCGGTGACTATATTGGCTGGTTGAACGCCGATGATTGTTATACTGATGGCGCGCTCATCAAAGTAGGGCAGGCGCTAAACGCCAACCTCGAACAGCATCTGGTGTATGGGAAAACGGTGTTCATCGATGAAGAGGGTTCACCGACCAATTGGGTAATGCCTTATGCCCCGTTGAACGTGATCACCTTGGCGCGCTGGTTCCGGTTGAACCTCTTCCAACCGTCGATATTCTTCTCTCGGCAGCTCTACGAAGATGTTGGTGCTTATAGGGAGGATCTCGAATATGGTGTGGACTATGAGTACTGGCTGCGCATCGCTTCCAAGGGCTATGATTTCCATTATATTGATCATGTGCTGTCCAAAGCCATGATCTACCGATCTGGTGGCAAGACCGAGACGCCTTATGCCGAAAAGGCTGCCGAGTGGCTAACGATTTGCAAATCGTATCTATCGCTGATGAGCACTGGAGAACAAATCCATTTTTGGAAAGATTTCTATGAGTTTCGATTGCGGATGCACAGTGACTCTTTTTATTACAACAATGCGGAAATCGAAATGCCCCAAAGCCACGAAGCAATTTCAGGGTTTATGTTAGCTGTCAAAGAACTATCGCTTATGGAAAGCGGCATTCTTGACCCAATTGTCCAAACTCCGCTGATCAGCTCGTCGAATTTTCTTGGTCTCCTGGCAGACTATTTGCAAATCAAGAATCGAAAGATAGAGGCTCGCAAAGCTTTCGAATGGGCACTTGCCCAGGAGTCGAATGATCAACAAGTGATTGACCGCTTCTCCATCCCTCAGTCAGATTTTATGTCGTTTCAATAAATAAGTACTGGATAAGATCATGCCTAAAAATGCCCTTGTTTTTGTTCCCCACCGACCCTATCCAACTCAAACCGGGTCCCATCAAAGTGCATTGATGGTAATTAAAGCCCTTAAAGAAATTGGTTATCAAGTCTCCTTGTTTGGTTCAACCTTAGCTACCGATCTCCCTTGGGAGCAAAAGAGCATCGAGTATCTGCAGGGCGAGTTGGGCTTACCAGTTTATCTATATCAGCACGATTGGTTAGATGCCATGTATTTAGATAACCAAGGGATGATGCGCCCAAATAATTGGGACCAGTATAATCCACCATGGTTTTTAGATGCCTTCTCAAATTTGTACAATAAGCTTAAACCTGACCTCGTTGTTGTAAATTACGCCTGGTGGGGAAAACTTGCCCTTGGGGATAAGTTTCGTGATACCACTCGCATCATTATTACTCTAGATTCGCTTACGATGAACGAATTGATGCAGCGAGCTTTGGGACCTCATCTGAAGACTCCTATTGACCCGAATAAAGTATCGCCCGAAATATTAGATGAAGATTTTTTCGAGCGTTTATCACTGGAAGAGAAAATATCCGAGGCACAAGAATATAAAATCTATGATGAGTATGATGGCACGATTGCCTTTTCAGCTTATGATGAGCGAATAACGCGTCAAAATACCGAACAAACTTGGGTTCACAATATCCCCATTACTTACCCGGTAGTGCCCGTGAAAAATACATATCAGAACGATCCATTACTGGTAATGTCGAATTATTCGCTTAATTTTCAAGGCTACGCCTATTTTGCTGCCCGTGTGCTGCCGCAGATCTTACGAGAGCAGCCGAAATTCAACCTGAAAGTGATTGGAAAAGCCTGCGAGAATATCTTGCCGGTTGAGGGGGTTAACCTGCTGGGTTTTGTGCCAGAGCTAAAGCCTTATTACACTGAGGCTCGCTTTGCGATTTGCCCGGTGATTGGCGGCACAGGGATGCAAGTCAAGATTGTCGAGGCCATGGCCCATGCTGTGCCGGTGGTAGCCTTGAAAAATATTGCCCATAGCGCACCCATCGAACAAGGCGTAAACGGCTTTATCGCTGAGGATGCCCAGGAATTTGCCGAGTATGCGCGCCAATTGAACGCTGACCCCAGCTTGTGCCGCAAGATGGGCAAAGCCGCTCAAGAAACCATCCAGGAAGATTTTTCACCCAAAGTCCAGGCTGAACGCTGGCGGGCGGCGATTTCAGAAGCCGAGAAAACGCGCTTGAAGCGCTTGGGCGAAGCCGGGTCCCCCCCGAAATTGCAGGATTCCGTCCAGAGAACCAAAGAACCACTCCATCCCCAGATTCTGACCTTCACACCCCGGGAAACGGCACCAACTCCAAAGAAGACGTCATTCTCCAAACGCCCCTCCGTTTCTACCAAGAAATCTGAACCCACCCATCAACGTATAGAAATCGCCGAGAACACTGCCCCCAAAATTTCGGTGATCACTCCAACCCTCAACTGCGCCGCCTATATCGAGGATTGCATCGAGAGCGTGCTTTCCCAAAATTATGACAACTTCGAACATATCATCATTGATGGCGATTCCAAAGATGGCACGGTTGCGATCTTGAAGAACTATCCCCACTTGAAATGGATCTCAGAGCCGGATGGTGGGGAAGCCGAGGCGTTGAATAAGGGCTTGCGCATGGCCAGCGGCGATATCATTGCCTGGCTGAACGCCGATGATTACTATACGCCCGGCGCGCTGGAAACTGCGGCCACTTTGATCAACCCTGCTGCAGGCCGCCATGCCGTCTATGGTAAAGTCATCCTCCTGGGGGAAAATGAGCTTCCGATTGGTGTGCGAGTACCCACACCCAATA
The DNA here is from genome assembly GCA_964438295.1 of uncultured Anaerolineales bacterium. Lineage (GTDB taxonomy): Bacteria > Chloroflexota > Anaerolineae > Anaerolineales > UBA11858 > NIOZ-UU35. The sequence continues at coordinate 4,946 of CAYTKR010000045.1, read as the reverse complement.
TCAGCTTGCAGCGGTTACTGCGCTGGCACCGCCCGTTAAATCTCTTCCAACCGGCGATCTTCTACTCGCGCCAACTTATGCAAACAGTCGGAAACTACCGGCAGGATTCATCCTACGCGGTGGACTTGGATTACTGGATTCGAGTTGTTCGCCAGGGATATCAGTTCGACTATATCGACCGCACCTTTGCAAAAATGCGTTTGGTACGCAAAGGCGGCAAAACCGATACTCCTTACGAAGTCAAAGACATTGATTGGCTCCAGGCCTGTTTGGAAACTGTGAGCACGTTGAGTGTGCCCGAACGAGTGGATTTTTGGCGGGATTACTACTGGCACCGAATTGTCAACGCAAACTTATATCCAACGAAAAATCTTCCTGAGCCAACCGATCGTGAAGCCACCTTGGGACTGGCTTTGGCAGCCATCGATACTAATGCCTTTGAAGCGGCCAAAGATTTCCTTTCAAACTCTATTCAAAAGCACCCTGACTTTGGTGATCTGTATTGGTTGTTGGGTGAAGCTCACTATCATTTGCACCTGCTGCAAGACGCAGCAGAAATATTTTCCGGTGCCGAAACGTTGCGTATGCAGCAGGATGCGCAAGTAAAAACGGTTAATGAACCCAAATTGGCAACCGCAGCACATTCATCAACCTCGATAAAACGACCCGCTGCACTTGCCAAAAACGTATCATCGCAACAGACGTTCGATGCTGCCCAGGCTGCCAAGATCCCCTTCGGCTTTAATGTGATCAGCTATGTCAGCGGTAACCTTGGAGTAGGGGTGACCGCCCGCAATGTGATCCAAACCATCATCGATGCCGGCTATCCAGTGGCAATTCTCGATCTTGATCCGGGTTTGGGGCGTGGAAAGTACGACCTGCGCTTCGAAGAATTTGCTGTCGATAACTTGGACGAGTTACGATACGCCGTTAATCTGTTCATTACCCCGCTGGTCGATATGCACGCTCTTCTAGAAACCAATCCGGAGTTGCTCAGCGAGAACCGCCTGAACGTTTCCTGGAATATCTGGGAACTCTCGGTTGTGCCTCCGGTTTGGGCAAAATCGCTGCAGATGATGGATGCCCTGGTGGCTGAGTCCGACTTCATCCGCCACACCTTCGACTTCAGCATTTCGGGGGTGAAGACTATCACCGCACCCCATCCGCTCGCTTTGCCAGAGGGCATTCAGCCAGACCGGGAGAAGTTTGGCTTGCCCCTTGAGGGGACGATCTTCATTACCAGCTTCGACCCCTACAGCGATCCAGTACGCAAGAACCCTGAGGCTGTCTTTGCAGCATTTCAACAAGCTGTGGGAGATGATCAGGGTGCGCATTTAGTTCTCAAGCTGAATAATGCCAAAGCAGGTGGCGAGTTCCATCCCGCGGTTCAGGCTTTGCAGGAGAGCTGCGCCGCGCACCCGCGCATTCATCTGTTTACCGAAACCCTGGATTATGTCGATGTCCTCAGCCTTTACGCCAGTAGCGATGTGTACGTCTCCTTGCACCGGGCTGAAGGCTTGGGCCTGGGCTTGATGGAAGCCATGATGCTGGGCAAGCCGGTGGTTGCCACGGCCTGGTCTGGCAATATGAGCTTTATGGATCATGCCAACGCCTGTCTGGTGGATTATGATTTGATCCCCGTCCAAGGCAGTACGCTGGCCTACAGCGCTGACGTTTTGGGTGGTTCTGCGGTTTGGGCTGATGCCCACGTCGAGGAGGCTGCTGCCTGGATGAAACGCCTGGTCGATGACCCTGAATTGCGGGAAGAGATCGGCCAGAGAGCGTTCCAATCGATCAGCGCGTTTCAAGAGAATGCCTTCCAAGCCAACTTCATCACAGAAATCTGCCAGATATGGGAGAACCGCGTAGCCAACGCCCAAATCCTGAAACATCTGTCCGAGGATACGCTGATTCAACGCGCCGAAATCGAGGACGCCTTTGTGGATATCGTTATCCCCATCTATGGCCAAGCCGATCTCTTGGAAAGATGTGTCGAATCTGTGCTAGTAACGACCAGCGATGCGCACCTAATCCTGGTGGATGATCAATCCCCGGGTCCTGAAATCCAAGCGCTGTTCGAGCGCTGGAAAGGACATGAACGCATTACCCTGGTGCGCACGGCCAGCAACCAGGGTTTCATCGGAACTACAAAAGCAGGCGCTATCTTGGGATCGGCTGAGAATCTCTTGTTCCTGAATTCGGATACAGAAGCAGTTGAGGGTGGTTGGCTTGAAGCCCTGATCCCTGGATCCGATGATGTTGCCATCTGCGGTGCCAAGCTGGTATATCCGGAGAGTATGCCCGGCCCGTTGGCGGGAACCATCCAGCATATTGGCATTGCCCGCAACACAGACGGCGTGCCATACCACCCATATTTGGGTTGGTCCGCGGACATTGAGCAGGCTTCTGCTCCCAAGGATGTCAATGCCATCACTGGGGCCTGCTTCATGATCCGCCGCGCGCTGTGGGATGAGTTTGGGGGTTGGGATGAACGCTTCGGTCGTGGTGTATATGAAGACGTCGATCTATGCTGGCAAGCCCGCAAAAAAGGGTATAAAGTGTTATATCAACCCGGGGCGACGCTGTTTCATTATGAAAGCGCCAGCACGACCAATGATGGCCGCCACACGCTCAATGAGAATACTCAGCGAAATCTAAAGGCGTTGCTGGCGAAATGGAAGAATATTTCCAGCGATGAAAAGTTGTTCTTTGGCGAAAAAGTTGCTCGCCGTTGGGCGCGCGGCCGCCGTTGGGTAAACAGAGTCCGCGATATGCTGGCCCAGGATCAATTCGAGCAAGCCATCAGCGCGATGGCAGAAGCGCTCTCCATTGCCCCTGATCTCCCAGAAGCACTCATTGGGCAGGCACAAATGAGTTCCAATCAGGGCCACCACGAAGCAGCCATCGAAAACCTCGTCAAAGCCATCCAGCACTCGCCTGCCAACTGGGATGCGCGCTTTATGCTGGTCGATGAATATATCACGGCAGGCGATACCCAAAGTGCGCAAATAGAGTTGGCTCATCTCCAGGCAGTTTTCCCCGATCACCCCAAGATCTTGCAGCGTGGCGAGATGCTGGCACTGTTCGTGGAACAAGATGTCTCCCCTGAAGACAATGTGCATGATCCTGCCCAAACGTTACAGATGATCCTGGAGGCTGATGATATCATCGCTTGCCTAAACGAAAACGCAGCCAAATTAGATCGCTCCCTGTATGATTTGGTGCGTTCCAACGCCGACAGCGCCAAAAGTGAGGGCCAAGGTGAGTTAGCCAGCGGTCTTGAGGACTTGGCTGCTTATATCGAGGGTGTCATTGCTGTATAATTTTTGTTATGATAGAAGATCAACTTCACCGAGAAGTTGATCTTCAGGTTTCTGGGAAACGACGTGAGAGTATCCAGATTTTTGGGGGATCACTCATTGCTAGAGAACCTGAACAAATATCATGAAGAACGCCATCCTCACCCTCCGCAACGCCTTGGATTACCCCCTGCGCCAATTATTTAAGTGGCAGCGCGCCATTCCCACGGCCGAGAACGAATCCAAAGAGAATCTTTATTCCCACCTTAAACCCGAGCATCGCGAGCAAGCAGACGCATTGGCTCAGCGGTTGTGCGAGGAATACCATTTGGGGAGATTTTTCGCGTCTAGCAAAGCGGATAACTATCGCGAGAATCTGTACTATTTGGAAATGATCGAAAACGCGCTGGACTACGCCAAGGCAGACCTTCCAGATATGATCGACGTGGTCGATATTGGAGTTTCGCATTGGTTTTACGTCCAGGCATTGCACGCCGCGCTGAAATGGTGGGGTAGCAATCAGGGTCGCGGTATTGCGTTGTGGGGTTATGAGATCGACCCTTACCGCGTTTACTCTGATTTTCACTCACGCGCAGATCATGCCCGGTCACATATTGCTCAACTCAAACACACGCAATTTGTTCCTCAGGCATTCGAAGAGCAGCCAGGTCGTTTCGATCTGGTGATACAATTTTTCCCCTTTGTCTTTGTAAAAGACCATCTCGAATGGGGGTTACCGAAATCAATCTTCGATCACAAAAAAATACTCCGAGTCGCCTGGAACAGTTTGGCAGCTCAGGGGTATTTGTTGATCGTCAACCAGGGAGCAGAAGAGCATCATCGTCAAATCGAATTGCTCCAAGATCTGGGGATCCAACCGATTGCGAACTTCGAGCATAAATCCCAGCTTTATCAATACCCACACCCCCGCTTTGTGCTCGTCGCAGCAAAATCACCAGACGATGAATGAACTGAGCCGCAAGGCCTTTGCGCATATTGCCTACCTGGTGGATGGGATCGGCCCCAGGCCCGCGGGAAGTCAGGCCGCTGAAATAACGCGCAGATATTTAAAAGAGCAACTCCTGGGATGGGGATACCAACCTGAAGAACAGCCGGTCGAATATGCCCCAATCCCCAAACTTGACTTATTGCTGCCATTAACAGGATTGGTATTGCTGCTGCTCAGTTGGTGGGTGGTCGAAGTTCCTTGGCTGAGCTTGTTGTTACCGGTGTGGGGGGCGGCGGTGCCGCAGATTTCGCGCTGGATGATATTCAAGCGGCCTCGCAAAAAAGGGGATTTCAACGTTGTGGCCAGCACAGTTGCTCAGGCAGAAACTCCTCGGCTTTTGCTGTGCGCCCATTATGACAGCGCTCAAGCCAGTGTTTTCCGTTCTCGATTGGTCAGGAAGATCCAAAATAGGACATACGACATCTATCAACGCGCCGCGATTGCCGTTGCGCTTATTTCGTTTATCAGTTTAGTGGAGATCTCGATACCAATCTGGCTGGTATGGCTGTTTCGTGTGGGGGGGAGTATGGCTGGAGCCTGGTTCCTATTTGCTACCACCTGGGAACAAATCGCTCCGCACCGGGAGTTTTCTCCGGGAGCCAATGACAATGCTTCGGGTGTGGGTGTACTCTTGGCCC
>CAYTKR010000044.1:0-36219 GCA_964438295.1 uncultured Anaerolineales bacterium | reverse complement strand
GATCAGACAAACCAACACTAACCATCCCGCGCCCAGTTGTTGCAATATGGGTAGCCAGGTGTCCAAGTCGCATTGCTGGTAATGGTGGCTATCGGGGTAGTAGTGGAGGCCGAATCTGTTCATTGTTGGTTTGTCTGATCATTTGATAGTCAGGTAGTCATTTAGAATGACAGATAATTGGTATTTTGTCCGGCAGTGTGTAGACCAAATGACTATGAGACTTGCCGACTATTAGACTCCTTGGTGCAAGGCGCGTGCCAGGTTATGCGTGCTATAATGCAATCCATGATTCTAGTTACAGGCGGAACGGGTTTTGTCGGTCAAGCGCTGATCCGTCACTTGGTGGAGGAGGGCCACCAGGTGCGCACGTTGATCCGACCATCGCGCAAATCGCCACGTTTGCCGCGCGGAGTCCCTGTAGAAGTGGCGGTTGCCGGACTTCGCGATGAGCGAAGTTTGCGAGCTGCCATGGTGGGAGTAGATACGATCTATCATTTAGCGGGTGTGGAGCGCAGCGGTGCAGAAGCCGATCTCTTAGAGGTCGAAGTGCGCGGCACGCAGACCGTACTCAGCGCAGCACTCGATGCTGGCGTGGAACGTTTTTTCTATCTCAGCCATCTGGGAGCGGATAGGGCGTCTGCGTATCCGATCTTCAAGGCCAAAGCCATTGCCGAAGAGCATATCCGCCGCAGTGGGATCGACTATACCATCATGCGCACTGCGATCGTCTTTGGCCCCAACGATGGTTTTTCGATTGCTCTGGCGCAATTGATGGCTTCGATCCCATTTGTATTCTTTGTCCCAGGGGAAGGAGATTCCGTAATTCAACCTCTTTGGGTAGAAGACCTTGTCACTTGCCTGGCCTGGTCCTTGGAAGATGAAAACACTCGCAGCCAGGTGTATGAGTTAGGGGGCCCAGAGCATTTAACCTTTCGCCAGGTTGTTGATACGATGATGGTCAAGATGGGTCTCAAGCGGACTCTTTTGTCAATTTCCCCTCCATACCTGCGTGCCCTGACCGTCTTTCTGGAGTACCTTCTGCCCGCGTCGCCTGTCTCGGTATATTGGATCGATTATTTGGCTACAAATCGGACTTGCCCATTGGATACCATACCACGTGTTTTCAATTTGATGCCCGCGCGGTTTTCTCATCGTCTGGCGTATTTAGAAGGTCAGGATTGGCGTTCCCACTTATTGCGTTCGATATTTCGGCGGCGAAATTAGTATGTCTGAGATTCAAATCCGTCTTTTAGAAGCTCCGGAAGAGATGGCTGCAGTGGAAGAATTGGAGCGGCTGGTATGGCCTGGCGATGAAACTGAAATCGTACCTGTACATATGCTGAGGGCAGTCACAAATAATGGTGGTGTGATCCTTGGCGCTTTTGAAGATGATCAGCTGATTGGATTTGTGTTCGGATTTCCAGGGATTGATTTGACACCCTCCGGGCCACGGTTGAAACATGCCTCTCACATGGCTGGCATCCATCCAGATTATCGCGACCGAGGTTTAGGATTCACTCTCAAGCGCGCCCAATGGCAAATGGTGCGTTCCCAGGGTATCGACCATATCAATTGGACCTATGACCCTTTGCAAAGCCGCAACGCCAATCTCAATATCGCCAAACTAGGCGTGGTTTGTAATAAATATCTCACTGAATATTATGGTGAGATGCGCGATGGCCTGAATGTCGGTTACCCTTCAGATCGCTTCAAGGTGGATTGGTGGCTGAATACCCCCAGGGTTGAAAAGAGGCTGGTTGAGCAGCAACGCCGACAATTGGATTTAGAACATTTCACAAGCGCAGGTGCGCTCGTCATCAATCCGGCAGTTGTGGGTCAAAATGGCGAAATAAAGCCCTCGGCGTATTCACCCCCGCATCGCGACTCCCTGCCTGCAATGCTGCTTGTCGAAATCCCCTCCGATATCCAAGCTCTTAAGCTACTCTCACCTGACCTGGCACTGGAATGGCGTTTGCAAACACGTGAGATATTCAGTGGGTTGTTTGCCAATGGTTACCTGGTTACAGATTTCATCTTCGAGCGTGGACCCCAACCAAGAAGCTTTTACGTGCTCAGCTATGGAGATGCTCAATTCTAAGATGATTCTACCTATAAGCTTCTCTTCTATGGAGAACTGCTAAGATCACTACGGTTTGCTCCTTATCATCGATATCATAAATGATGCGATATGGTCCTACTCGAATTCTCCAACTCCCTTGCATATTTCCTGCAAGTTTTGTTGACCTGGATGGACGCGGTTGCATTGCCAGCTCTTGGATTGCTCGAACGATTCGGGTCTTAATGGTGGTGTCTAATTTAGAGATTTCTTTTTCGACCCGACGATTCGCCGTGAATATTATGTACAAGAATCAATCCTCAACATCGCGAACGAAATCATTAAAATCACGCCCCTCGCCGCTTGCGTAATCTGCTCGAGCTTCTGCAATTCGCAATCCTAAAATTGAATCGAGTTCATCCTCACGATCTTCCATGAGGCTCATCATAGTGTTGTAATACGAGATTGGCATGAGGACAGCTTCGGCTTTACTGTAACGAGTGATGAAAATTGGTTCCCCTGTTTTCTTCAATTGCTTTAGAACAGAAGCGATTTTGTCTCTGACTTCGCTCGTTGGTAAGATTGTAATGGCCATGTGTATCACCTCTCTTGTACAAGATAAATGATAAGATAGTACAGAGGAGTTGTCAAGTGAAAATTGATAGGATAACCTTATACCACCTGCGCATGCCACTCGTGGCACCGTTTGAAACCTCTTTCGGCAGCATTGACACGCGGGATTGTATTCTCATTGAAATCCACTCGGAAGGGTTAACCGGCTGGGGCGAGTGCGTGGCTGACCGCGATCCAGGTTATGCCTGGGAAACCTGCGGAACGGCTTGGCACATTCTGCCCGATTTCATCATTCCAGCGATCTTGGGAGAGGATATCCAGGACGCCAGGGATTTCCAGGGATGTGTCGCTCACGTGCGCGGCCACCAGATGGCCAAGGCAGGGGTCGAGATGGCGCTCTGGGATTTGCAGGGTCAGGCCCAAGGGAGTCCCTTGCGGGTACTCCTCGGGGGGGAGCGATCCAGTGTAGAAGTGGGGGTGTCTGTGGGATTGCAAAGATCCGCTCAGGCCCTTCTGCAAACCGTGGAAGCATACCTCTCCACAGGGTATCGACGTGTCAAGCTCAAGATCAAGCCCGGGCGCGATGTCAGCGAGGTGGAAGTGGTACGCAAACATTTCCCTGAACTGCGCTTGCAGGTCGATGCCAATTCAGCCTATACCTTGGATTCGGCAGACGCGCTGCTGCCTTTAGATGATTATGATCTATTGCTCATCGAGCAGCCTTTGGCGGAAGATGATCTATGGGATCATGCCAAACTGCAAAAGAAAATACACACACCGCTGTGCCTGGATGAAAGCATCACAGCGCCCAGGCACGCTCGCCAGGCATTGGAAATGGAGGCTTGCCAGGTGGTGAATATCAAACCCGGCCGAGTAGGTGGGATCAGCCAGGGCGTCGCCATCCATGATCTGTGTCTGGAGCGAGATGTGCCGGTTTGGTGCGGTGGAATGTTAGAGACGGGCGTGGGGCGCGCTGCCAACCTGGCGTTGGCCACACTGCCCAACTTCAAATTGCCGGGCGATATCTCTGCTACGGAGCGATATTATCATCAAGACATCACCAATGAATCTTTCACTCTCAATGCAGATAGCAGTATTGATGTGCCGGATACACCGGGTTTGGGTGTAAGCATCAATCAAAAGGCGTTGGAACGTTTCACGTTAGAACGCCAAACGTTTACCAACGTTTAATCATCGAGGATCCAATGAAAATCTACGATATTTCCCTAACAATTAGCCCAGACTTGCCCACCTGGCCGGGCGACTCTGGAATCACCTTGGAGCGTACCAGCAAGATGGAAGAGGGCGCTGATGCCAACGTTACGCATATGTCTCTGGGAGTGCACACAGGAACGCATGTGGACGCGCCCTTTCACTTCATGGGTGGTGATTCGGACACAGTGGAAGCTCTGCCACTAGATGTGCTTACTGGGCCCGCTTTGGTGGTAAATCTACCCAAAGCAAATGTTGACATCACAGTGGCCGACTTGCGAGCTGCTGACATCCCTGAGGGGACCAATCGCCTGCTGCTCAAGACGAGGAACTCCGCGTGGTGGGCAGAAGGGAATAACACATTTCAGGAAGATTTCCTGGCATTGGATGCTGCAGCGGCAGAATGGTTGGTGGCGCGCGGGGTCAAGCTAGTGGGGGTTGATTATCTATCGGTAGCCCCGTTCCGCGCTGGCGTTCCAACGCACCGCATCCTGCTAGGTGCAGATGTCATTGCACTGGAAGGTCTTGATCTATCTGCTGTCGAGCCAGGGCCGTATACTCTCTATTGTCTGCCATTGAAGATCGCCGGCAGTGATGGGGCTCCTGCGAGGGCGATATTGGTGGGTGAGTAACAAAACAGGTGTGTTCGGCGCATTGCGCCAGCACACACCTGTGTTTTAGTTTGCTAAGCGAGCTATTCAATTACTCCGGGAACTGGTAAGGTATAGCCTCCGTCGACCAGGATCACCTGGCCGCGGATCATCTCAGCCGCAGGGGAGCAAAGGAAGGCCACCACCTTAGCTACATCTTCAGGTGTGACCAAGCGCCCTGCGGGGGTCAGGTTTTGGGCACGTTCGATCAAGTCAGCGTCTTCTTTGATGATATCGAAGTGCTCCAGGGCTTCGGTCAGAACGATACCTGGCGAGACGGCGTTGACGACGATATTGCGTTCAGCGAGTTCAATAGCCAAATAGCGTGTCAATGCTTCCAAGGCAGCTTTGCTGGCTCCTACGCTGACATAGTCAGGTAGCACGCGCTGGGAACCAGGGCTGGTGATGGCAACGATATATCCACCGCCTTTGGTTGCCATCAGGGAGGCAGCGCGCTGGGCGCCAAAGAGCAGCGGGCGGGCATTAATGTTCATCGACCAATCCCAACCTTTGGGGCGCTGTTCCATGACTGGACGGTTGAAACCCGAGGCTGCGTTGTGCACGAAGATATCCAGACTACCGAAGGCGTTTTTGGTCTCATCGAAGAGACGGTTGAGATCTTCGAGGTCGCCGAGGTTGGCTTTGACCACCAAGGCGCGACGTCCCAGAGCTTGGATCTGCGCGGCAGTTTCTTCGGCAGGTTTTCGATTGCGGAAGAAATTGATCACCACATTGGTTCCTCGTTGAGCAAGGTGCAGGGCGATCGCCCGTCCAATGCCGCGCCCAGAACCGGTAATTAAGGCAACTTTATCCTGGTAGGGGAACTTTTCTGCTGACATGAGGATTCAGGGAATTGGTATGGGGTAGTAGAAATTGGTAATTAGGTGTCTTATTGCTCCGCGCTCCCCGCTTCACGTTCCAAATTCTCTCGAATAGTCTCAATCGTTTCGTATACCTGTCGCGTGTGTAGACGATCGTGACCGGCAATGATCCCGACAATTTCTTTCAAATTCGTGGGACCAAAGATAGCGTGCTGGGCTGGTCTCTGCCAATCCTCTTCACTGAGCTGATCGAGTAACTCCAGGGTGTTGATGCGAGCTTTGATGAAGTCTTCCAGGGCGGCAGGTCCGTTTTGGTCTTTGTATTCCCGCTCATCTGCCCAAGCATCGGTGTCGATGCCGATGATGAAGGGATTCTCCTCGGTAGTAATGGCACCCAGTCGGGGGAGGTTGACCTCGCATTCGACGTCGCGCAAATGGCAGAATACGGCCGTCAGGCACCACTCCTCTGGTTCAGGGCATTCGTTCCAGAGATGGGTGGGAAATGCATTGGCCATGCTGCGTAATGCCGCCGCGCAGCCGCGCAAGGTGGCGGTCATGGCGCTGATGGAAGTAAAATCTGGCTCCAATGCTTCCTTTGGAAGCGTGTCGATCCAGGGGAGAACATTGGCAATGGAACCGGATTTGTTTGGGGGCAGTTCGCCCTTAGGGAGTTCCTCGGACCCCTCTGAAATCCAGAAAACGGGTACTCCCATTCCTTGGGCACCGCCTACGTCATGATTGGGATCATTACCGATCATCAGAACCGGTCCCTCAGGCCAGCCCAGCCTGCCTAAGAATTCCGCAAAATAGGCTGGATTGGGTTTGGCGAAATGGAAATTCTCAAAAGATGGAATCAGATCAAAGGGATATTTATCGGGGGATAACCCGGCCCAATGAAGTCGCTGCATGATAGCCGTACGCGGGAAGAGAGGGTTGGTGGCAATGGAAATTCGATACCCGCGTTCGAAGGCATCTTCAATGAATTTAACCGCCTCGGGCAGATGTTGGGTAAGAGACTTTAGTGTGGGGAACACCTCTTCGTAAAAGGTATCGAGATCCTCTTGAAGTTGAGACTTCTCTACTTCCAAAACAGGGTAGAAGTGCGGATCGAAGGCCTCTTCGAGAGTCTGCGAAGGGCAAGTGTTGGAGAACATTTGCCCTGTGGCGACCATTAAAGCTCGGGCGGTAATCTCTGGAGGTGAGTGCTTTGAGAGCTTTTCCCCCAGGGCGCTAAGGTACGCGGGGATGAAGGTGCTCATGCTGTTGCCCAGCAGAGTGTCATCGAGGTCAATCAGTATTGTCAGGGTCAAGGATCTCTCCGGTGAAAATTGGGGGCAGGGTGTGGCATTGTCCGCAGCCGACGTGTGGCTCTGAGACATCTTGTTCCGATTTTGTGCAGTAGGCAGTCACCTTAACTTCTGGGGGCAGAACGAAGAAAAGGCGTTGGACGCGCCCATTGAGTTGCATATGCTCACAAGCGTTGGCCTGTTCAATGCCCGGTACGGGGCACTTGAAGCATAATTTGGGTTGCCATTCTTGGGGTGGGTTGGAATTTGCGAGCAGGCGACATTCTTCGCGTTCTCTGCCGCGATAGTAATCGCCGTAGAAATAGCTACATTCTTTTCCGGCTGGTGTATGCATGGGGGAAATTATAGCATGTGGAATCAAGTCGACTTGTTTGGAGATTTTGTGTAAGTTTTTGATGTATGGGTGTGTGGAGTGTTCTACACTCTGCACATTCCTTTCCACGTCTATCTAAAGAACTATTTTCGAATCCGTATCCAGTGTGTGTATGCAGCCCAACCGTGTTGGGCGGGATCAGAAAGCAGCTTTCTGCCTGATTCGGTCGCCAACGTGGTTGGCTTGCTACCTGAATTATTACTGCTGCATCATTCGGGACTGGGCTCAGAGAATGCCGGTCCCCCTGCATTCCCGGTAATAAAATAAGGGCTATTCATGGTACAATTGTTCTTTTGATGGAGACGAAAAATTTGCAATCCACACCAGCGCCACCTCGCATCTTGGCCACTTTGATGGCTGGTTTTGACGTCATTACAAGGCATATTGCTCTGATCCTTTTCCCAGTAGGGCTGGACTTGATGATCTGGTTTGCGCCCCACTTACGAGTGAAATCGCTGATCGAGGCCTGGATGGCGTCAGTATTTCAACCCATTGAGGATATGCCGGATGTCGCCGAGATGATGGAGGCAGCTGAATCGTTGTGGACCCTAATGGCCGAGCGCTTCAATTTGCTGATCACATTGCGTTCCTATCCAGTAGGTATCCCAAGCCTGATTGTCTCGAATCTGCCATTGAAGATCCCTGGAGGGGAGCCGCTGCTGGTTGAGGTAACGTCTTTAGGCATTGCGCTTCTTCTAGCAGGTTTATTCACATTCTTGGGTCTATTGATCGGGACACTTTATTTCGCGATGGTTAGCAGGGCAGCACTTCATGATGAAGTGCGACCCTTGAAAGCTCTGCTCGAATGGCCACGCACAGGCGGGCAGGTGGTTTTGCTGGCATTTGTGTGGCTGGGCTTGTTGGTAGGTATCAGCATCCCTGTGAGTTGTGGCATTTCGCTTTTTGCCCTGATTGGACTCCCAGTGGGACCAGTCGCGGTATTAGTATTTGGCAGTTTGCTACTTTGGGTCGCGTTTCCGCTGTTGTTCTCTCCTCATGGCATCTTTGTTAACCAGGATGCAACCTGGACTTCGATAAAAAAGAGTTTACGGATCACCCGGATGACATTGCCTACTACAGCGACTTTTTTCGTCTCAATCATGCTTCTCAGCCAGGGCCTCGATATGCTATGGAGAATTCCTCCAGAGGACTCTTGGCTGACCCTGATTGGTGTGTTCGGGCACGCCTTTGTAGCTACGGGCTTGTTATCAGCCAGTTTTATTTATTACCAGCAGGCGGATGATTGGCTGGAAAGCGTTCTCGAGAAAAGAATTTCATAAGGAAGATTGGAGACTTTCGTGGCAGAAAAAAATAACCTGTCCTACGAGGCAAAAGATATTCAAGTTTTAGAAGGTCTGGAAGCTGTACGCCGACGGCCTGGCATGTATGTTGGTGGTACTGATATCCGCGCCTTGCATCATATGGTTTATGAGGTGGTCGATAACTCAATTGATGAGGCTCTAGCCGGATATTGTAATTCGATCGAAGTGATCATTCACTCAGATAGTAGTGTGACAGTTACAGATAATGGACGCGGCATCCCCGTAGATATCCATCCGGAAAGAGGAAAATCTGCCCTGGAATTGGTGATGACCGTGCTCCATGCTGGTGGCAAATTTGGTGAGGGCAGTTACAAAGTATCTGGCGGCTTGCACGGTGTAGGTCTTTCAGCCGTGAACGCCCTTTCAGAGTGGTTTGAAGTCGAAGTCAAACGTGATGGAAAACGATATCATCAACGCTATGAACGTGGTAAACCTGTGAAAGATCTTGAAGTGATTGGGAAAGCGCCAAAAAATGAGACCGGCACGCGTCAAACCTTCAAGTTTGATGACACCATCTTCGTGGGAGATCTGGATTACAAATTTTCTACCCTGATGCAGCGCTTCAGGGAAATGGCTTTTGTTACTAGAGGTGTCAATATCCATTTGAATGACGAGCGTACAGACCGGGAGATGACCTTCTACTTTGAGGGCGGCATCTCTTCATTTGTGAGGTATCTGAATCGAAATCGCAAGACCCTGCATCCGGTGGTGCACGTAGAGAAGGAAGTTGACGATATCACCATTGATGTTGCTTTTCAGTACACCGATGCCTACGCGGAATCAATCTATGCTTTCGCCAACACCATAAATACTATCGATGGCGGTACACATCTAACCGGTTTGCGTTCAGCCATCACTCGTACGATCAACGATTACGCCAAGAAACAGAAATTGCTCAAGGACGAAGATTCTAATTTCCGAGGTGATGATACTCGTGAAGGCCTGACAGCCATTGTCAGTATCAAGCACCCCGACCCTCAGTTCGAGAGCCAGACCAAAGTTAAGTTGATGAATCCTGAGGTGCAAACCATCGCCCAACAGGTGGTCAACGATGCCTTTGGCATGTTTTTGGAGCAGGATTCGCGTGCTGGAAAAACGATTGTCGAAAAATGTCTGACATCGGCTCGCGCCCGTCGGGCAGCTAGGAAAGCCCGCGATCTGGTCATTCGTAAATCTGCTTTGGAGAGCCTAACGCTCCCCGGCAAACTGGCAGATTGTTCCGAACGTAACCCCGAGAAGACTGAATTGTATATCGTCGAGGGTGATTCGGCTGGTGGTTCTGCTAAACAAGGGCGGGACCGACACTTCCAGGCAATCTTGCCCCTGCGCGGTAAGATCCTCAATACAGAGCGCGCCCGCTTGAATAAGATCCTCAATAATAATGAAGTCAAAGCGCTGATTTCAGCACTTGGTACAGGTATTGGTGAAGGCTTTGATCTCGAAGGGTTGCGCTATGGCCGCATTATCATCATGACAGACGCCGATGTGGACGGCTCGCACATCCGTACGCTATTGTTGACTTTCTTCTTCCGATATATGCAGCCTCTAATCGAGGCAGGGCACCTTTATATCGCCCAGCCGCCGCTTTATCGCATCAAATACAAGCGAAAATCTCAGTATGCCTATACTGAGGATGAAAAAGATGCCGTTTTGAAGGAGATGGGCGTAAGCGATGACAGGGCGACTCTATCACGTTACAAGGGCCTGGGTGAGATGAACCCACAGCAATTGTGGGAAACCACCATGGACCCTGAAGAACGAACATTGTTGCAAGTTTCGATCGAGGACGCTACGGAAGCAGACCGTACTTTCGATATGCTAATGGGCTCTGCAGTGCCTCCCAGACGGCGCTTTATCCAAACGCACGCCCGTGAGGTTCGCAACCTAGATATTTAGTTGGATATCAGCACATATCCGAGTTCTACGAAAAGAAGTGATTGGGGTGCTATACACCGCTATCACTTCTTTTTTGGTATTCTTTGTAGGTACGGACAATTTATGTGTTTTGCGATTTGTGGCTTGAAATAATACTGACCGGTTTCACCGCAAAACCTGTGTAAATGCCGGTATTTTCTCACAATTTATTTTGGGATTCTTTCGGGCATTTACTTAAGATGGATGACCTTTTCAAAATTATGCAACCTCCTGCGAGAGAAATTTATTGCACTTGTCAGAGGTTTGTTGTATCATTCAAACGTGTCGTGAACTGACAAAGATGTATGTTGTTGATTAGATGTCTGATAGTAAAATTTTAGGTGCGGCCAATCCCTGTGAGAACAGACGATCCTTATGACACTCGAGCGCGGTACATTATTACATAATCGATATCGTATCTTAGAGATTCTTGGTCAGGGAGGCATGGGATCGATTTACCGCGCGGTGGATGATAACCTGGGGGTCGAGGTTGCTGTAAAAGAAAACTTATTTACAACGGATGAGTATGCGCGCCAATTTCGGCGTGAAGCCACTATTTTGGCGGGCTTGCGGCACCCCAATCTGCCGCGGGTATCTGATCATTTTGTCTTCGAGGCCCAGGGACAATATTTAGTAATGGATTATATTGAGGGGGAAGATCTGCGTGAGCGCATGGATCGCATTGGTGTGATCACCGAGGCAGAGGCGATGATTATCGGTGTGGCGATGTGTGAGGCGCTCTCTTATATGCACACCCAGAATCCGCCGATTTTGCATCGCGATATTAAGCCTGGAAACGTAAAGATCACTCCCGAGGGCAAAGTTTTCCTGGTCGATTTTGGCTTGGCAAAAGTTGCTTTCCGAGGACAACGAACCGTCACCGGCGCAAGGGCCATGACTCCAGGATATTCGCCACCCGAGCAATATGGCGGCGCGCGCACGGATCACCGTTCGGATATCTATTCATTAGCGGCAACCTTATATGCCGGTATGGCCGGGGTCGTCCCAGAAGATAGCCTGGCTCGAACAATGGAGCAAGTTTCGCTAACTTCGTTGCGAACCCGCAACCCGGATATCACCCGCCGCCTCTCGAAAGTCATCGAAAAAGCACTGGCGGTTCATCCCGATGACCGCTACCAAACTGCAGAAGAATTCAAAAAGGCTCTCTTAGGTTCGAGCTCGACCTCCAGGCGCCGCATGGTTGAGGGCGGGATTCTCGATCCGCTAACCTCTGATGCCAAAGTTTGGGATGGTCAACCCGAGGGCTCGGTTCAAGGAGATAGAATATCCTCTGAGCTTCCTTCTCCAGGACCTCTCCCCATCAGTTCGACAATGGATGGGGAAGAGCCTCCGCCTATGCCGAAGCCCCGCAAAAAGAGGCGACAAGGCTGTGCCGTCATTTTATTGGTGATTCTTTTTGCCATCGTTGTCGGGGGGGGGATTGCTTATTACCTCAACCCAGCTCTGCCGCAGCAGATTTGGGAAGCGATACCGGTGGAAGTTGCCTTAAAAGAATCAGAAACTCCAACTGCTTCAGCAGTGCCTACAGAGACGCCAGAACCAACCAAGGAACCTACGGCCACTTTCACCGATACCGATACAGCTACCCCGTTGCCGCCTACGCCGACTGCCAGCAAGACGAGTTCCCCAACTTCTACGAGCACATCACCCCCTGAGAGCACGCCAACAGCGACGAGCACGCCAACTCTAACCTCGACGCTGACACTTACTGCAACTTTCACGAATACACCTGAACCTACCCAGACAAATACGCAAACAGCTACTGCAAGCGCGACTGTAACTCTTTCTCCAACTGTTATTCTGCCTCCGACTGCTACCCCTATGGGCGGCGGTTACGGCCAGGTCGCCTTTGCCTCTTATCGGACTGAGTACCCTCAGATTTTCATTATTAACATCGATGGGTCTGGTTTGCGCCAATTGACAGATGTTGAGTTGGGTGCCTGCCAGCCGGATTGGTCGCCTGATGGCTCTCGCCTTGTTTTCATCTCTCCATGTGAGGAGAATGAGGAACTCTACGATACCGCCAGCTTGTACATAATCAATGCTGATGGGAGTGGGTTGGAGCCATTGCCCACCTCTGGACGAGGGGATTTTGATCCGGCCTGGTCTCCTGATGGAACGGAGATCGCTTTCACTTCGATGCGGAATGGGTTCCGGCCCCAAGTTCACATTATGGATGTAGAGAGTAGGGAAGTCCATAGTCTTTCGTTGGTAAATAACAAGGATTATCAACCAGAATGGAACGCTGACGGATCAAAGATATTATTTGTCACTACTCGTAATGGTCCTTACCAAATTTGGATTATGAATGCAGATGGTACTGAACAAACCAGGTTTACCGCGAGTCGCAGTTTGTGGAATACCTATCCAATCTGGTCTCCTGACGGGGGTGTGATTCTTTACACGCAGAGGGAACAGGGTGGCGTTCCCATTTTGATTGCCGCTGGCTACCCCGATGGTGGGATTGAAGAATTCAAGGTTTACCCGTATCCTGGGGGGATCCCGATGCGAGAGGCCAATTATTCCCCTGACGGCAACTGGCTGGTCTTTGAGAGTTGGCCAGAGGGGGAACTGCATCATATTTATTTTATGCGCTCGAATGGCAACGATCTGACCCAATTGACCATTGACAGGGCAACTGACTTCGACGCCGACTGGCGTCCCATTGGGCCATAAGAAATCTCAAAAACGAGAACCAGCTTTGCTCAAGTCAGAGGCTCATTGGTCAAAAAGGGGCGTCTTCTCCTTCGAAAATAAAATTGCGCTTGAATCTTTTGCAAATTATCATTATTATATAAGGGTGGATTCGTTGACGAAGTGATTCGAAGGAGGCTGTGATGACCTTGGATGATAAAGGAAACGGGAATGTGGCGGCTCAGGCCATCGCACCTGGCAAAGGCCGGGAGAAAATATCAAAGAAGAAATATTATGACGAGTTAGCGCGACTTCAAGTTGAACTGGTAAAGCTTCAGGAATGGATTAAACAGAAAGGTTTGCGGGTGGTAGTGCTTTTCGAGGGCAGGGATGCAGCAGGCAAAGGGGGCGTGATCAAGAGAATTACCCAACGGTTGAACCCTCGTATCGTTAAAGTTATTGCCTTGGGAACGGCCACGGAACGCGAGAAAACCCAATGGTGGTTTCAGCGCTATGTGGCAGAACTCCCTGCGGCCGGTGAAATGGTGATGTTTGATCGCAGTTGGTACAACAAGGCTATAGTAGAACCTGTGATGGGATTCTGCACCGAAAAAGAATACCGCGAGTTTCTGCGCTCGTGTCCTGAGTTTGAGCGCATGTTAGTGCGTTCCGGGATCATCTTGATCAAGTACTGGTTCTCGGTAAGCGATGAAGAGCAAGAAAGACGCTTCAAAGCACGTAATACAGACCCGGTGAAGCGTTGGAAGCTCAGCCCCATGGATCTCGAATCTCGCCGCAGGTGGATTGAATATTCAATTGCCAAAGACCGCATGTTCGCGGCCACGGATATCAAGCAGGCTCCCTGGTATGTGGTCAATGCAGATATCAAACGCCACGCCCGGTTGAATTGTATCCGTCACTTACTCAGTTTAATTCCTTATGAAGACCTGACCTTGGCTCCCATCGAGTTGCCTCCGCTGCATGAAGAAGCTGGGTATGTTCGACCCCCGCTTACCGATCAAACCTTTGTGCCTGAATATTACCCCTAATTCCGCGTTCCAAGGTACCAATATGAAATTCTACAAAAAAGGTTGTGGCAAAGCCACAACCTTTTTTGTAGAACGATCTAGCTCTCCATTTCGCGTTGCGCTCGTCGAATGAACCACTCTTGAGGTGCGAGCGCTTTTTCATCCCCGTCCGATTCTAGTCTGGTAAATTCCCCATCCGCATCCATCAGGTGAGCTTTAACGCTGTCTGAGATATAGGTTTTTAGGATCGTGTCATGGATGCGTC
Source organism: uncultured Anaerolineales bacterium (assembly GCA_964438295.1). Taxonomy (GTDB): domain Bacteria; phylum Chloroflexota; class Anaerolineae; order Anaerolineales; family UBA11858; genus NIOZ-UU35. The sequence goes on along the minus strand of CAYTKR010000044.1, from coordinate 22,043 downwards.
GAATAAGAGTAGGGTCGCTCACGGGGAAGATGACTTCCACTCGATTGTTTAAGTTTCGAGGCATAAGATCAGCGCTGCCCATATAGATCTCTTCCTCGCCTGCATTTTGGAAATAATAGATGCGGCTGTGTTCGAGGAATCTCCCCAATAAGCTGATCACGCGAATATTCTCGCTTAGTCCCTCGATGCCGGGACGTAAGCTGCACATGCTCCGGCAAATGAGATCAATTTTGACTCCCGCTTGGGATGCTTTATAGAGCATCTTGATCAGAGGCTTATCGACAAGGGCGTTCATCTTGAAGACGATGCGACCTTCTCTGCCTTCTTGCTGGTGTTTGATTTCGCGCTCGATGAGCTCTTCCAAACGTTTGCGCAAGTTAATTGGGGCAACCAGAAGTTTCCGGAAGGCTCTTTGAGAAGAGTACCCCGTCAGGTAGTTGAACAAATCGGTAGCGTCTGCGCCGATCTCCTCATCGCAGGTGAACATGCCCATATCTTCGTAGAGCTTGGCAGTCACGTGATGGTAATTGCCGGTCCCCAGATGAATATAGCGACGGATATGGTCATTCTCTTTTCGGACGACCAAGATGATCTTTGAATGTGTTTTCAAGCCCAAGAGTCCATACGTAACGTGAACGCCCTCCCGCTCTAGCATTTTGGCCCATTCGATGTTGCTTTCTTCATCAAAGCGAGCTTTCAGTTCTACCAAAACGGCTACCTGTTTGCCATAATCCCGGCGCGCTCGCAAGAGTGCGTTCACAACGGGTGAATTGCGTCCTACGCGGTATAGGGTCAGTTTGATTGCCAGAACATTGGGATCACGCGCTGCGCTTTGTAAGAAGTTAACCACGGGATCAAATGAGTCATAGGGATGATGGAGCAAAATATCTCCTTGCCGAATGGCTGCAAAAATAGTGCCATCACTATCTTCGAGCCGAAGGGGTGAGGGGATATTGTAAGTGAAAGGTTTGTATTTCAAATCGAAGCGATCGACGTTCTGGAGTTCCATCAAGCTGCTTAGGCCCAGTGGTCCATCGAGTTTGTAGATATCATTGGGATCAACGCGCAGATTTTCGATGAGAATATCTAGAATAAAATTGGGCATATCGGGGTTCACAGACAAATTGACCACCGCGCCAAAACGCCGTTTGCGGACGCTTTCTTCCATTGCCTCTAGCAGGTCGGCCGCTTCTAATTCTTGGATGGCCATATCTGCGTTTCTGGTCACACGGAAAGGGTGCACTTCGATAATCTCCATGCCTGGGAACAGATTGTGTAACTGATGAGCGATTAATTGATCCAGCAGGACGAAGTAATGGTTATATGGCACGGTGCCATCTTTGCGGGTGGCCCCTGAAGAACGCTTGATGGGAACGAAACGCGGTAAAGATGAAGGCACTTTGATGCGCGCAAAGTGTTGTTGGCCCTGGTTATCCTGCAATAGGACCGCCAGATTCAAACTTAAATTGGAGATATGGGGAAAGGGATGTCCAGGATCAAAGGCTAGCGGTGTTAGTACGGGAAAAACTATTTCATTGAAATAATCATCAGCTTTCGATTTTTGCTTGGGGTTGAGTTCAACGTAATCGAGGATATGGACACCAGTATCGGCAAGTTTTGGAAGCAACTCGTTATGGAGGTGATCGATGGCATTCTTCATCAATTGGTACGCCGATTTACGAATTGCGGCGAGCTGTTCTGCCGGTGTTTTGCCATCAATCGATAATTTCAACACCCCTGCATCATTCTGCATTTTCAATCCCCCAACGCGCACCATAAAAAACTCGTCCAGATTGAGACCCACAAATGCCAAGAACTTTATTCTTTCAATGAGCGGATTTCTCGGATCGAGAGATTCTTTAAATACGCGCTCCTGGAATGCCAGCATTCCAAGTTCTCTGTTAATGTAGTAGGTGGGGTGACCGAGGTTATACTGTTTTTTCTCAGGTGTGGCAGTGTTTTCCATAGGTTTCGACTCGAGATAATTCTCAATACGGTTCTACTTTTTTTTCTTTTTGCCTTTCGATTTTTTCGCGGATTTCTTTTTCTTCACTTTGGGTTTTGTTTTTTTCTTTTTTGGTTTAGTCTTGTGCGCTTGTTTTTTTGGCTTTCCTTTTTTTTCTTTCTTTTCTTTTTTCTTTTTTTTCTTCTCGTTCTTAGCTGTAACCACCTTTTTGGTTTTCTTTTTGTCTTTCTTCTGCTTGGGTATTGAGGGCTTTTCGATTACCGTGATAGCGCTTGCTTTCATAGGGTTGACTGTCGTAATGACCTCATCTGGATCGTAATAATCTGCCAAAGATGGAACTGGGGAGTTATATACCGGTGATTTTTCAGACTCTTCTTCTGGTGCATTCTCCTCTGGTTCGACATTGTTGCCAAGATGCGGTTTGTAGTAATCTGCTAGCGATGGAACAGGAGGATTGTAAGAAGGTGATTTAACTTTAACGGTTTCTTTTTCAGAAGGTTCGTACTGTTCGATCGCCACACCGATCTGTTCTAAGATCTTGGGTCCAATCCCTCGAATTGAAAGGATCGCTTGCTCATCGGTTTTCATCTGGAAGACAACCTCACCGACATTTTTGTACCCGTTTTTCTCTAGCAAATTGTGAACGGAATTAGGAAGGTCTAATTCTGTCACTAGTGAGTGAAATGCAGACTCAGCGATCGTGCTGCGAATGTCCTGTGAATTAGCTTTTTCATCCATGGCGTTCTCCTGTATTTGGTTGGCTCGCTGATTTCTTTAATATACTATATAAGTTCCTTCTATCAGAGTCAATAAGCAGTTTTGGTTAGAGAATCCGCACGACAAATTCGTATAGCCAAAGAGAAGAGGGGCGAACAAACGCGTGTTGAATTATAATCTGTCGATAACTCGTTCAAGTGCTCGATCCAAGTCTCTCAACCGTATGATGATGTTTTTTGACAGCAAGCTTGATTTGCTCATTCACCGCTATCAGAGAGTGGGGATATCTTTGAATCCCGAATTAATATTGGCATTAAACCAACATCAATCCGAATTCGATTACATTGGGTATAAATTGGACCTTTGCGAAACCCTCATTGGTGGCATTCACCACATTCGTCCGATATCTCATGGTGAAGTGATTGTATTGTATATGGTGAATTTGGTCTCATCTCTTTTCCCTGGGGAGCGTACACAAGCTTTTGATCTTCAAAGATTTCTGGATCCCTTAGGTGCTAGAGCGCAAAGTCAAATTATCGAGATCTTCGATTTCTTCAAACAAGGAAACCTTGAAAGTGATTTGGAAATTGTGGGTGGTTCATTTGAATCGACTGCTCTGTTGGCAGCAATCTTCAAGTTGCTCTTGTGTATTGATGCTTCTCAAACCCATGCTACAAGAATTATCGCAATTGAAAATAGGTTAGGAGGGATACAAATCAAGTTGGATGGGCCTCGGGCAATTTCGGATCTGATCTCTTCCCAGGGAGGGTCTAACAGCCTGGCACGCATACTTCAAATACCCATATTCGTGTACTGCGACCAACCCCCTTCGATAAAGCAATTAGAAGATTTATCGATAGAACAGAGAATCATTGGCGTTACTCGGATTGATAAAGTATCAGAGGCGTGCCGGAAAATTCTGAGATTCCATTTTGCTCGGGTTTGTTATCATGAAGCAGGCACTCGACAAGCCGATGATCCTGAAGGTCTACACGATATGAGGGTAGCTACACGCCGATTGAGGTCTGCACTTGGAACGTTCAGGCCTTTCATCAAGAAGAAACTCAGAAAGCATTTCATGCAGGAACTTCGTTTAACGGGAAATGCATTGGGTGGGGTGAGGGATATCGATGTATTCTTTGAGAATTTGCATCACGATATTGTGGGAAATCCAGAAATTCAATCATCCTCACTGGAAGATTTTTGGCAGAATAAGCGCTCTATTGCTCGAAAGCAATTGGTTCATCATATGGATAGCGCTCGATATCAGGATTTCCTATTGGAATTTAATTCCTATCTGAACACACCATTTTCTGGGCTAAAAAAGATAAACACAGGGGAAACCGTCGAAAAGTCCCTAGCCGCAATTCTGCTGGAGCATTATCGAAGAGTGCGTGAATTTGGGGGTGAGGTTGCCAATGCTTCTTTCGAAATTTTGCATAGGCTTCGCATTGAGATAAAGAAATTGCGCTACACTACGGAGTTTTTCCGAGAAGCCTTGGGCGCTGGAAGTGAAAGCCTGATCGTTGATTTGAAACAAATCCAAGATCACTTGGGAGCATTGAACGACGCAGTTGTGGCTGTGTCGATGATCACAACCTTCCTTGAAAAATCCCAGGAAATGGACGCGGAAGTAGAGCTATTCGATCCGGGTGAACAGGTATACGTCGAGAATTACCTGCACTTAAAACAAAAACAATTAGATCAATTAAGGATTACATTTCCCGATACGTGGGATGCGTTCACTCATTCTGGATTCGAGAAGAATCTGCGCAGGCTTGTAGAGAGAATCTGATCTTTAATAGTCAACTTCGCGCGGTTTCCAAAGATCTTTCAGTGTTCCTTCCGCATTATTATTGAGATCGGTCCATTGCTCAATGGGAAAGTTTATTGAGGCAATACATGCTGTTGGCATATGCTCAAAAACATCACAAATGACTTGGAGGAAGTAACTCATTTCAGGGTTATGGCCGACAATCATTGCCCGATTTACCTCAGAGCCGAGCTCAGTTAATAAATCCAGAAATGTGACATAGTCTGCATGGTATAGATCATCGATATGTTTAACCTCGCCAGAAAAATCGCATGTTTCCAACAGTCGCTCTACTGTTTGACGAGCTCGATTCGCGGTTGAACATAATATTATGTCTGGGACAATGTCCTTGTCCATCAGTAATAATCCCATCCTGGGAGCATCTCTTTTGCCGCGTTTGTTCAGCGGCCGTTGGTGATCGGACAAAGACGCGTCTTTCCAACTTGACTTCGCGTGACGCAAGAGTAATACGTGTTTCATCGCAGCCTCCTTACTTGGGGTAACTTCTGCATCTGAGCATCATATTCATATCATAATTTTATCAAGTTGAGTGGTATTAAACAGTTCTTTTGGGGAAATGGCGTAAATCCCTGGCAGTATGCCAATCATATGTTTGTTGGTATAATTTTCGGCGACGTATTTGATCAGAACACAATTAAATTTGAAAGGAGAGAACCATGAAAGGGCAAAACAAATATCTACTTGCGGCTTTAGTGGCCCTAATGGTTGCTATCAGTGTCGCTTCAATTGTAAATGCTGCCGACGATCATAGCTTTAGTTTTGTGAATAACACCCATAAAGATGTTTATGTAGAGGCAAAGAGGAGTCACGATCCATACCCACACTCCAATTTAGAAAGAGGCTTTACCGTACCAGCCGGGGGTTCCGGTGATATCACCCTGGATGAAGGAGAGTACTGGATTTTTTATTGGTCTTGTAATAATGATAATCCGGATGTAGATACTCCATCGGATATAAAAATTAACCTGGATGAAGACTATCAATTAGTGCTTGAACCCTGTGATCGTCAATCCACTGTGATGGAAGTTAGAAACCATACCGGGGAAACGATTTCGCTGGAATTGTCGGGTGCGGATACAGAAACATATACAATCGAACCAGGTCTCAACCGAATTAATGTGACATCTGGCGAGACCATTTTTAAGTATGATGCCTGCGACCCATTACGTGACTTCAATGGTGTCATCGATATCCATCCTGCGGGAATTACCGATTTGTTGATGCGTTCCTGTGAATACTTTGATAGCCCTGAATTCGAATTTGGTGCAGGAAATGTGGTCAACTTCAACATCATCAACCACGCCTCGTTCCCTATCATTCTTGAGGTGATCGGCCCAATGAGCGATTTGATGGAAATCAGCCCAGGGATTAATCCAGTGTCGTTAGTTGCTGGGAATTACTCCTTCAACTATTATCTGGATTACCAACCTGTTTCCGGTTTATTCAGTGTATCTCCGAATGGCAATGGAATCTTGCTGTTAAGCCCAGAATATACTATTTTCTATGATGGCTTACTCGACGAGGATATTACTGAGTAGCAAATAATCTTTTGAGCAGGAAACAACTGCGCACAGAACAAATAAAAATAAAGGGTCATTGGGATTTACCCTGACGAACACGCTATTTGGGGGCATGTGGCAAGCCAAAACGCCACATGCCCCCAATTTTCGTAATACTCTCGGTTGAATACCCTAGAGACCTAAATTTCATTGTCTATGGGATATTACCTGGGACGTCACGCCGAGCTCTATGATCTCTTTTATGCAGAGAAACCTTATGCTGCGGAAGCTGAATTCGTTCATCGCAGCCTATTGAAATATGGGCAGCGAAGAAAACAGCGGATGCTCGAATTGGCCTGTGGCACGGGGAATCACGCATTTCAGCTCGAGAAGTTTGGCCATCAGATCATTGCCCTGGACTATTCCCAGGATATGATCGATCGCGCCATAGCCAAGGCTGCCGAAAGAGGGTCGCAAGTAGAATTCAGGCAGGGAGATATGCGTGCCTTGGATGTGTCCGAGAAACCTTTCGATGCAGTGATATGCATGTTCGACTCGATTGGCTACGTACAGACAAATCAGGGCATCGAGCAAGTCTTGCAAGGAGTTCGCCAGCACTTGCGCGCTGGAGGCGTTTTTGTTTTTGAGTTCTGGCACGCGCCGGCAATGTTGCGAAGCTACGAACCTCAGCGTGTTCGCCGCTGGAAGCTACCGCATGGGGAAGTATTGCGAATCTCAGAAACAGAATTAGATATCCACCGTCAGTTGGCGCATGTGACGTATTCAATATACGAGCTCAAATCCGATGGTACGTATGATTATCTTCAGGAAACGCAAACCAACCGTTATTTTCTGCTTCAAGAGATGCGTCATTGGTTGGAAGCGAACGGTTTTGAAGCCCTGAAATGGTTTGCCGGCCCCCAGGATGATGAGAACATCACTGATGATACCTGGCATATTGTCGTCGTCGCCCAAAGGGGTGATTAGCAAAAAGACACCGGCCAAATGACAAAATTTGGCCGGTGTCTTTTTGTTCCTTAGTAAATTTAGTCTGAAACAGGTTGGGGTGAAAGATCTGTCTTTGGCGCGTGTTCTTTTGTCAGCCAGATCAAGCTAACTAGAAAACCAATCAACATGATTCCCGCCCCACTGATGTAGGGGAGGTTGATATTTACGTCGAAAATGAAGCCTGCCCAAATTGGACCTGCGATGCGCCCTAGACTCATGAAGCTGTTGTTGAGCCCCATCGCGATTCCTTGACCACTAACAGAGCGCTTAGAAGTTAAGGAAGATACCACCGGCCGCAATAATGAGTTGCTGATGACAAAGACAGATACCGTGATTAGGACCGTAGCAAATGAATTTGCCAGCAGCATCACCAAAAATCCAATCGCGCTACCAGCCAGGGACAATCGCAACAGGTTTACTTCACCCCACCGTTTGGTAAGTGGGCCGGTTAACACACCCTGCATCAACACGGACGTCAGCCCTATTACAGTCAGGATCGTTCCTACTCGTTGGGGACCATAGCCAAAGCGTTCCAGAGAAAATAAGCCGAATATAGCCTCGAAATTCGTCAGCCCAAAACTCAATAGAAAAGCCATAATCAGCAAGATGCCAATGGGACCGAAGAGTGCGCCACCCATCTCTTTGAATTGGGGTCCTTGAATTTTTCCCTCACCTGTTGATCGTTTTTCTTTGGGCAAAGATTCGGGGAGCACCAAAACGATAAACGCCATCGCTACGACGGATAGCGCTGCGGCAACAAAGAATGGCGTGGATAGGGAAGTGCCTGCCAGCCAGCCTCCCAGCCCCGGGCCGAGCACCATGCCCATACCCATGGCTGCCCCCACGACCCCCATTCCACCGCCGCGATTTTCATCACTGGTGCTATCGCCGATATAGGCCATCGCTGTTGGCAATGTGGCAGACGATAACACACCGGATAATGCTCGCGCTGCGAAGAGCATCCATAGCTGGGTCGATAATCCAAAGAGCAGCATCGTAATGCCATTTCCCAGAGCGCCGATTACCAAAAAAGGCTTGCGCCCATAACGATCGGAGAGACTCCCCCAGACGGGAGCAAAAAGGAACTGCATTACTGCAAAGCTTGCCATCAGCATGCCCAGGGCAGACCCGCTCGCGCCAAAGCTTTCGATATAGAAAGGGATGATGGGGATGATCATGCCAAAGCCCATCATGACTACCACTAGGGTGAAGAATAGGATAATGAGTTTTTTTTGATCTTGTTTCATGGCTAAAGCACAAAAAGGGGGGCTGCTTTGCAGCCCCCCTTTTTGTGAAAAATAATTTGGCTATTATGCCCCTGAAATGAATTCTTCTGTCATCTGGTGGGCTACATCGTCAGTGAATTGTTCGGGCGGAGATTTCATGAAATATGCGGAGGGGGCGATCAATGGACCACCGATGCCGCGGTCCATAGCGATCTTAGCACAACGCACTGCGTCGATCATCACCCCAGCTGAATTAGGCGAATCCCAAACTTCTAATTTTAACTCCAGATTTAATGGCACATCCCCAAAGGCGCGTCCCTCCATGCGAATATGACACCACTTACGGTCCGTTAGCCAGGGGACGTAATCGCTAGGGCCAACGTGAATATTCTCCTCACCCATATCATAGGGTAATTGGCTGGTAACCGCCTGGGTTTTGGAGATCTTCTTGGATTCCAAGCGCTCGCGCTCCAGCATATTGTAGAAATCCATATTGCCGCCGAAATTGAGTTGGTACATTCGGTCGATATGCACGCCGCGATCTTTGAATATGTTGGTTAGCACGCGATGGGTGATCGTAGCCCCCACCTGACTTTTGATATCATCGCCAATCACAGGGAGTCCTTTTTCTTCGAAGCGTTTGCTCCAATATGGCGACGTGGCGATAAAAACTGGGATTCCATTGACAAAGGCACAACCCGCTTCCAGTGTCTGTTCCACGTACCATTTGGTGGCCATTTCAGCGCCGACGGGCATAAAATTGATCACCACATCCGTTTTGGTATCGCGTAAGATGCCGATGATATCGTCCGTAGGTCCCTGAGCTTTTTCGACACGCTGAAGCAAGTATTTACCCAGCCCATCGTGGGTCATGCCTCGGGAGACGGGGACACCTTGGTGCGGTACATCAGCAAATTTTGTCGTGTTGTTAGGGTCTGCCCAAATCGCCTCACTCAGGTCGAGGCCAACTTTGCTGGTGACAACATCAATGGCTGCGGTAAATTCGATATCTCGTACATGATACCCACCCACAACCGCGTGCATTAAGCCAGGGATTTCGACATCGTCGGGGGCGTTCTTATAATATTCGATCCCTTGCACCAGGGCATTGGCACAGTTGCCGATCCCGATAATCGCCACGCGGACTTTGTTGTCTTTCTTCGCCATCTTAATTCCTTTCCATCAAATATAACCTTCGAGCTGGTTCTCGCAAGAACGCGGTCCCTCGCCGGAACCGCGTCCAACAATTATACCTTACAGAGTTTATTTTTTTGCCAATGAATCACACCAATGCTTTCTTCAAAACAGCCATATTTTCCTCAACACTGAGATGATCATTATAGACTGACGAACCTACAACCAACACAGACGCTCCTGCTTGAGCAACTTCTGCGATGTTGTGTGCTTTAATACCCCCATCGACCTCGAGTTCAACGTTAGTAAGGTTACGCTCGTCCAGCATCTTTCGCAAACGGGCAATCTTCACGGTGCTGCTGGGGATATAGGATTGACCCCCGTACCCAGGCTCAACAGACATGATCAGGACGAGATCTACCTCGGAGAGGATCGCTTCGATGGTGCCGAGAGGTGTCTCAGGTTTGAGCGTCACCCCTGGGCGGACGTTCAGACTCCGGATGAGTTGAAGCGTGCGCTTCAAGTTGGCACACGCCTCGACGTGGACGGTAATGATATCCGCGCCTGCATTTGCAAAATCAGGGATCTGCTGGTCAGGGTTCTCGATCATCAAGTGAACATCCAGAGTGACGCCAGTCTCGTCAGCGATGGGGCGCAGCGACTTGACAATCAGCGGGCCGATGGTGATCGGTGGGACGAAATGACCGTCCATCACGTCGATGTGGATGAATTCCGCACCCGAATTGATAGCTGCGCGCACCTGCTCCCCTAGTCGGGAGAAATCGGCTGTCAGGATGGATGGAGCTAATTTAGTTTTCATGAGGGCAGAATTTCCTCAAGTACAATATTCGATTATTCTCGTTCGAGAATTTGGATCCCTTCATCGCCTGCTACGATGACGGTATTCGCCATACCTAGAAACAGACCATGCCCAACAATACCGGGATGAGTGGAGAGCGTGACACTTAATTCATGTGCATCCCTGATGCCGCCATCAAACCAGCAGCGCACCAGGTAATTTCCATTGTCCGTAATAACTGCGGAGCCGTCCCCTTCGAGCCATAATTCGGCGCGACAGCCTAACGTTCTCAACCAGCGGATGTGCGTTTCGTGCTCGAACTGCACAATCTCGACAGGCAGTGGGCCGCGGCCGAGCTGCTCGACCAGCTTGGATTGATCGACGATGACCACGAATTTTTTGGCATGGCTCTCAACGATCTTTTCCCTCAAAGCGGCGCGCCCCAATCCTTTGATCAGGTTCAAGGCAGGATCAACTTCATCGGCGCCGTCCACCGCTAAGTTCAGATTGGGAGTCTCCGCTAAGGTCGTTAGGGGGATGCCCCATTCAGCGGCGCGCTCGGCCGTGGCTTCTGAAGTTGGCACGCCCACGATACCTGTCAGCTCACCAGAACTGACCTTGACACCAAGCATATCTACAAAAAAGGCCGCGGTGGATCCACTCCCCAAACCGAGGTTCATGCCACTTTTGACATATTGCAGAGCGCGCCGTGCTGCGGCTTCTTTAGAATTCATTTCGATTCTATATATTCAAAATCTTCAGATTTTGGACACGTTCGAATATCGGGAGACATCCGACTCCTAATCTAAACACCTAATAGATCCTTCGCCTTCTCCACCATGTTCTCAGCTGTGAAGCCAAGCTCTTGATAGATGGTCTGGTAGGGTGCCGAAGCACCATAGCGATCCAGGCCAATTATTGCACCGCCGTCCCCAATATAGTGGGACCATCCTAACGAAACCCCGGTTTCGATCGCCAGGCGAGGTAAGCCAGATGGCAGCACAGATTCGCGATATTCTCGCGGCTGGGCATCGAAGAGTTCCCAACTGGGCATCGAGACTACCCGCGCACCAATGCCATCATCAGCCAGTTTGGCTTTGGCTTCCAGGGCGATCTCCACCTCGGAGCCCGTACCGATCAATACGATTTCTGGAGCAACCCACTTGGGGTCGGAGAGCACATAGGCCCCTCTGGAAAGTTGGTTCTGTGCGGGAGAGGGTGTGATCTGGGGAATGCCCTGACGAGTGAGCACCAGAGCAGTGGGGCCCTCTTTTCGCTCTAGCGCGATTTTCCAGGCCACTGAGGTCTCATTTCCATCGGCGGGACGCAGTGTAACCAGGTTAGGGATTGCACGCAGGGATGCTAATTGTTCGATGGGTTGGTGGGTGGGCCCATCCTCGCCAAGGCCAATACTGTCATGGCTCAAGACAAAGATCACCGGCAGCCCCATCATGGCAGCCATACGTATGGCGGGACGTTGATAATCGGCGAAGACCAGGAAAGTGCCACCATAAGGGCGCAGACCGTGCAGTGCCAGGCCGTTCATCACAGCCCCCATGCCGTGCTCACGGATGCCGTAGTGGATATAATCGCCGCTGAAATTTCCTGGCGAAATGGGAATCTGGCTTTTGGCTTTGGTCTTATTGCTGCCAGTCAGGTCTGCGGAGCCACCAATCAGAGTCGGCAGTACGGGCACAATCGCATCCAGCACCTGACCAGATGTAGCGCGCGTGGCCAGGGATTTACCCGCGGTGAAATCAGGCAGGGCGTCCTCCCACCCTGCGGGAAGCTCACCATTGATATAGTCATCCCATTGCACGGCTAGCTCAGGGAATTTCTGGCGATATTCTTTGAGCATTCCCTCCCACTGGCTTTGCATTTTTGCCCCTCGAGATGCTTTTTCTGCGAACCGAGTTACCGCGGCCTCAGGGATGTAAAAGCGCTGATCCGTCGGCCAACCGAAATACTCTTTGGTCGCGATCAGGTTCTCATCCCCAAGCGGAGTGCCATGGACTTTGCCTGTATCTACCCAAGGACTGCCCAGGCCGATATGAGTTTTGCAGGCGATGATGGTTGGCCGTTTTGTTTCCGCTTTTGCTGTCTGGATGGCCTGATCGATAGCCGCCATATCGTGACCGTCTGCGCGCAGCGTGTGCCAGCCATAGGCTTCGAAGCGCATCAAGACATCAGTACTGTCGGCCAGGTCAGTGCTGCCATCGATCGAGATGCTGTTGTCGTCAAACAGGACGATCAGCTTGCTCAGTCCCAGGTGACCTGCGAGGGAACAGGCCTCGTGAGAGACGCCCTCCATCAGGTCGCCATCACCAGAGATCACAAAGGTGTAATGATCGATGATGGGGAAATCGGGTTGATTAAAGCGCGCTGCTAGCCAGCGTTCCGCCAGGGCTAAGCCGACGGCATTGCTGATGCCTTGTCCGAGTGGTCCAGTAGTGACCTCGATCCCAATCTCGGGCTCATATTCTGGGTGCCCGGCGGTGCGGCTGCCCCATTGGCGGAAGTTCTTGACTTCCTCCAGGGAGAGAGGATAGCCGCTCAAGTGTAACAGCGCATAGAGTAGCGCTGAACCGTGTCCTGCGGAAAGCACAAAGCGATCGCGGTCTGGCCATAAGGGATCAGCAGGATTGTTTTTAATGAAACGCGTCCACAGCACCGTGGCGATATCAGCAGCGCCTAGCGGTAGGCCAGGATGTCCAGAGTTGGCTTGCTGCACTGCTTCAACGGCTATCATGCGCAGGGTGGTTGCGATCAGTTGGTCGGTGTCATCGTACGTAGTGGAGATTTCAGCCATAGTTAATTTCTCTCTTGATATTCGCCTCTGAGACGCAGGGAGCGCGGTAATTATTTAGTCTTTAGAGCACACTGCGGCCCGTTGATATATTTTTTAACATTTAATTTTGGGCTATTCTTACCATTGAATTCTATCAATGCTTTGAGAATGATACCAGGGGAGCTTCAATGAGAACTTAAGTGAGGATCTCCGCAAATGGGGATATCCAAGTGTCCCGCAGACAACTGCTGATTATAAATGTCTGTTATCATTATTTATGCATGAATTCATTCGATGTTTATTATGATATAGGACAACAAAATGACTCCACGCGATCACGTTCTCATCGATATGGCTGAGACCAGCATTATATTTCTCAAGTCTACGGTTTGCATAATCTCGCTGAATGATGCCAAAGGAATGGGTTTCGCTATTCGTGTTGCCAGGCCAGTCAAACGTAGCCAGTCGCTGTTGATAGATGTCGCTCCGCAAAGTTATTATCATGCTTTTCATGTTCACCAAAACTTGGATCAATCAATAGCTCCATTAATTATTCGAGATCGTGAACCGCTGCGCACACTCAACCAGGATCTGAGATTGCCTGAGCCGCTCGTTTCGGCGTTGCAGATTCCTTTGATTCTCGATAGCGAGATTCTCGGGTATCTTGTCTTTGGCGAGGTACGCAATTGGGAGCGAGCTCAATTTACTGGAGAAAAGATAGAGCGCGCATTGGAGCGGGCGCGCAAGATCGAGGATTATTTGCGCAGGAAATCTCAAACGTGAGATAGTGAAAATGAGAAAGTTTATTCTCATAATTGTGTGTGTTCCCCCATTATTATCAGGCGGTTGTATTGCGCGTGTTGATGACACCAGCGAGCCCACTCCCACCATTACTATAATGCCAACCGAGGTCACCCAAGAGCAACCAGTGGCTTCGGCGACCTCTGCTCCACCAAGTTCTATCCCTACGGTTACGCTGACATCTCCGCCGCCCACACCCTGGCCTCCGCACCCGCGACCCATGCCCATCGTGTATTTCATTGGCTTCCGCACCGATAAGCCACCTTTCGATGATGTCAATGTTCGGCGGGCTTTCACTCAGGCGCTTGATCGACAAAAACTGGCTGATGATCTTTGGGATAACGGATCGCAGCCGGCGACCTCGATGGTCCCTCCCCAAATTTGGCCCGATGGACGTTCCTGGTATGATGAAATTGGTTTATATCCCGGCGTAAGCCAAGATTCAGCTGCCCCATTGCTTGAGCTAGACTATGATAAATATATCCGTATCGCGATTCCTGAAGGGACTGAACGGATGGGACAACTGCTGCGCGAGCAGTGGGAGGAACACTTAGGCATTGTGGTAGCCATTGATGTGTTAGATAGCGAAGACTACGATCTGTTAGTTGATACCGCCAGCGCTCACATGTATTTTTCTGGCTGGTTTGCAGACTATGCCAGCCCCTATAATTTTTTGAGAGATGGCATTGATTACAACAACCAGTGGCTCAAGTGGTCCAATAATGAGTACGACCAACTCATCGAGTCAGCCTTCTTCGAGACGGATGTAAACGTTCAAATTGACCTATATGTGCAGGCTGAGCGCATTCTCACCGAAAACGATGTGATCATTGCCCCCTTGTTCCATGATTTGTTTTATCCATAAGTGACATTTTTAAATAGGTTACAAACAGATATTCCGCTCTTATATAATTTGGTGGGGACTCTGAGGGGAGAATAAAAATACCAGGCATATTACTTGCAATTGAATAATCACACTTGGAATTGGTCAGAGCCGTGGAAAAATTTCCATGGTATTTGCATATTAAATTCAGGTTTGGAGACGTACTCGTATGAACATGAAAGTCGAATTCCACCCAAAAAATCAGGTCGTAATAGTTACCATTGACGATGTAATCAGCGTTATCGATCTGTATCAACTCATCCCAAAGATCGCTCAATGCACGCAAGAAAATATTTGTGATCGTGTGATCGTTGATCTTCGAAATGCTTCTCATGATTTCTCGTTGGTCGATATTTTCTATCTCCCGAGAATATTGACAGAGATAGGAGTACCTGACATTACGAAAATTGGGATCGTGTATCCAGAATCTGATAATGTCGATCGTTATAATGATGCATTTGAATTGAATCAAATAACCCGCGTGAAATCATTTAAGACATTGGAATCTGCATCGAATTGGCTGGATAGCATCGATAGACGAAAGAACGATTTCGACAATGCTCTAATTGAGCTAACGAAATCGAGCACGGAGGAAATTGGTGTCACGGTTTGTATGATTTGTCTATATTCAAATGAAAATTTAACATTTGAAATTAAAACCGCCAGTCCAATCGACAGACAAGAGCCGTTAGAATTAGCACTGAGCCCAAATCTCTCTTTTAATGCCTACAGATATGATCGAGAAAATGACTCCGGTGAAAAATGTGAGGTAGTGCGCAGTCGGGATTTCCTCGATCATTTGAAAAACGGTCTAGGTTTATCAAGCGGTCTTGAGTCTGCTTTACAGGTTCCGTTGATCGTAGACAATAGAGTTCGAGGATATTTTGTAGGGGGGGAAGTTCGGAGTTGGGATAGTGCTCCCATAACGAGAAATAAAATTGGGAGAGCGACACAAATTGCGGGTGATTTAGAAAGCTGTTTGGAAAGCGAGTATTATCGAGGGGCTTGGATGCAATAAGAGTTTGAGCTTGTGAACTTGTGCGTTAAATATAAAAAAGAGACCCGATTATTTCCCTCCTTTGGAGGTGCTTCGCAAAAACCGGGTCTCTTTTTTGTTACTATTATGGCTGCCAGGTTCTTAGAAAGGCAACCACATTGGCGAGATCATCTTGACTCAAACGTCCATCGAATCCAGCCATTGCTGTCCCTGTGCGACCTTCTAACAAAAATTCGACCAGATCGGCATTGAGCGTCTCTTGGATATATTCACTTGGCTGCATGGCTGGGCCGATACCACCTTCTCCTTGCGCGCCATGGCAAGGCAGGCAAGAGGTTCGGTAAACCTCTTCACCAGCGATGGGGTCACCCAGGGGCCATTGTTCTTGCAAGGCGGTTAGGGTGGCCAGTGCCCCAACGTTATCTTCATCGAGCAATTGTGCGGCAGCATTGCGCAGTACTTCCGCACCAATTCCTTGGGCAACCGACAATGAACGTGATACGTGTAGGGCCGCGCTTTCGGGATCATCTTCTTCCAGAGAGAAGATTGCTGAACCAATCAGATCTGTGACCGAAAAAGCCGCTTCCACTTCGAGGCCCTCCCGCCAATCGTCCACCAGGGAGATCAAATCCTCGATCTGATTTGGTGAGAGTACCGTGCCCCAAGTGGGCATTCCCTTGGCAGGACGTCCGTTGGCGATCACTGAACGATACCAGTTGTTGTCCAGTGCTGCCAGGCGCAGCATATCGTTGATCGCAGGGGCTTCTTCTGTGCCTGAGCCGTTTTCTCCATGACAGACCGCGCAGGTGGTTTCGAAGAGTAGCGCGCCGCGTGAAGAATCGGGCTCGAAGACCACTGGCTCGATCTCAGGAGCGGTGGGCTCCCAGGCGCGTATGAAGGCCACCACATCTTTGATGTCCTCATCGGTCAGGGGTCCGCCAAAGTCAACGCTCCAGGCAGGCATCTGGGTGCTGGGTACCCCAGAGCGGATCACAGAGAAGAAGATGTCATCCAGTGTGTTCCTAAGTAGATTTTTATCGTTCAGTACCGTACCTACGCCGCCATCGCCATCGGCACCATGGCAGGAGACACATTGTTCGGTATAGATTCTACGACCCCGCTGAACGCGTTCTTTGGCAAAATCCTCAGCTGCATGGGTCAGACGGGCTGATTCACCAAACCAGTAGAACGAAAATCCAGCCACTGTCAGCAGCGTCAACACCAGGCCCATGATCACATAACCTTGATAGTTGGGTTCGTTTTTGTTCATGATTATCTCCCTAAGCTCCAGTTATGTGATTTGGATCGTGTTTGCCGCGCTGGGTGGGTTTGCCGGTATCCACCCAAACTTCGCCGCTCTTGATCTCCACTGGGAAGAAGTCCAAAGGCCGGGGAGCAGGACCACCTAAAACTTCGCCATGAACGTCAAATGACGAGCCGTGGCATGGGCAATGGAATTTTCCATCTTCTTCGATCCAAGGTACTGCACATCCCAGGTGGGTACATTTCTGCCATAAAGCGATGACCCCATCAGGAGTACGTGAGATGTAGAACCTGCCTGCCAAGATGCGGTTGACGCTATCGATGGTGAATTCTTCGATCTTTCCGGCATATACCAGTCCCCCGAAGCCGCCCGTGGAAACGGGTTGGATGAACTTTAGAAGAGCAACAGTTGCTTGGGCAAAGATCAGCGCTAAAGATCCTCCCCAGGCAATGCCCAAGAACTGACCGCGAGAAAGCTTGTTATTTTTCTTTTCCATAAAATTCTCCAATCGCTCCACAGCTACAGATTATCCCAGGGGCTGTAATTCCCGGGCATATCCCAGGGCCAGTAAAGCTCGAACCCTGGCCCACGGAAAAGAAATCCTGCCAGGGTGAAGACAATTGCGCTGACGAAGAGAACCGTGAACAGCGTCATGACAACTTCGCGCGAGGTAGGTTTGATGCGTGCCAATACCAATAAGGGCAAAATGACGATCAACCCCATGATCAATGCCGGGATGATCGTTTGCAGTAAGAAATCTGGCAGTTGGCCGCGAAACAGCTCTCGCAGGGGGAAGGCCGAATCCAGGTAGATATACAGCGGCATGACCACCAAGATGTAGATCGTGGTGAAAAGTGTAATGCGTTTTCCGCGTTTGGATGTGAACCAAACCCCCGATCCGATTCTGGAATTGTCGATATAGGGTATCGCGATGACGAACAATACCATCAAAGTGGGCATCAGGACTGCCATTAGGGTGGGGTGCCCGTGTTCGAGCATTTCCTGCAAGCCCATGAAATACCAGGGAGCCTTGGCGGGATCGGTGGTTGTGTTGGGGTTGGCGATCTCCTCCAGGGGGGCATTGACGAACAAGGACATTAGCAGGAGCAGTACAGTTACCCCCAGGGTTAGCAGCAATTCCAGGATGGCTACAATCGGGAAAGAGAAGATCGTGTCGTCTGGTCCTTTGTCGACCATGGTGGTGGGGGCTTTGACCAACTCAACCAGGGAGTAAGTTTTGGTTTTGCTGGCTTCTTCGCTGAATGCTTCAGGATTTTTTATGTTCTCACTCATCGCTGCCCTCCTCAGAAGTTTGGATATCGGCGTTTTGGGTTGCTGCATCTTGTGCTACCGAACTTTGTTCGGCGGCGTCCTGCGCAGCAAGGCCGCCGTCTTTGCGAACTCTCCACATATGGAGTGAAGTGATCAGCAAGATCATTCCAGGGATCAGCATGATATGCAGAGCATAGAAGCGGGTCAGGGCTTCTTGCCCGACTTCAGGCCCACCCAGTAATATCGATTTGATCACCGCCCCCATTACAGGTTCGTAACTGGCCACACTGGTCCCAACGGTGATGGCCCAGTAGGCCAGTTGATCCCAGGGTAAAAGGTAGCCAGTGAAGCTGGCCCCCAAGGTCAGGATCAACAACACAACGCCGACCACCCAATTGAACTCGCGCGGTGGTTTGTAGGCTCCGGTGTAGAAAACGCGTGCCATATGCAGCACCACCGAAATGACCATCAGGTGCGCCCCCCAACGGTGCATATTGCGCAGTAATTGTCCAAAAGGAACTTGGGTTTGCAGGATGGTGATATAACCATAGGCACGTTCGACAGTGGGGGTGTAATAGAACATCAGTAATAGCCCAGTGATGCTCAGCACTCCAAATACAATGGCCGAGATTAGGCCCAAGCCCAGCGAATATTTTGCGCTCAAGCTCTTTCGACTGACCTTTACGGGGTGCAGATGGAAAAATACATTTGTGGTCATCACCAGCGAACGGTCCAGCGGGTTATCTGGCCAGCCATGACGGAAGAACGAGCGCCAGACGCGTGAATTAACTACAAAATCCTTGATACGTTGCATGTGTCTCTCCTCATATTTAGAAGTTGGAGGTTGGAAGTTTGAAGTTGGATTGGTGATCTTACAATCTGTGATCTAATGTCCAATTTCCAATTTCCAAAATCCAATCTATTCTCCGTACGACAAAATTTCCTGGAAGCGGAAGGCTTCCATGGTTATGGCATCCGTAGGGCAGCGATCTGCGCATAGCGCACAGCGCGTACAGGCTTCGTCGTCTTTCAGCATGGCAGCCACCGTTGGCTGATCCTCTGTTAGGAATTCTGCCAGGGGTTTTCCAAGCTGTGCTTCGACGACGGCTGCAAATTGCTCGTCGCTGGCGATATTCTTCAGGCTGACGATCTTGAGGCAATCCCAGGGGCAGACATCTACACAGGCATTGCACAAAATGCACTTTGTGCCATCGAAGATGGTGTTGACACTGCACTCAAGACAGCGGCTGCCTTGTTCGGCAGCTTCATCTTCAGAGTAACCCAACTCGACAACCGTTGTGCCAGTACGTCGATCTACGGGCAGCGAAGGGACTTTACGCTGTGCGAGCTTCGTCCAATTTTCGAACATGACGTGGTTGGGTAAATCGGTCCACTCGGTTTTGACCTCGACCTGGAGTTTCTTCCCCTGGATATGCTCCTCGATGCCCAGGGCTGCCACATGACCATGCTTAACGGCGTCAATGATCAATTTAGGGCCGTAGGCCACATCTCCACCAGCGAAGACATCAGGAGCACTAGTTTGCCCGGTATCTGGGTTAATCTCCACCAGCCCGCGCGGCGAGATGGTCACATCATCTGCGCCGCCGAGGACTTCTAAATCGGCTTGCTGGCCGATGGCCAAAATGAGCGTATCGCATTCCATAATGCGCTCGGTTCCAGGTTTGAATTTGGGATTGAAGCGGCCTTCCTCGTCAAACACCGACTCGACTTCGATCACTTCCAGTCCCGTGACTTTACCGTTCTCACCAATAATCCGATTTGGTCCCAATCGGGGGAAAAGTTGGATGCCTTCTTCTAAGGCTTCTTCAATTTCGAAATCAGAGGCGGGGAGTTCGTCCCAATCCTCCAGGGAGATCATTTTGACATCTGCAACGCCCAGGCGCAGTGCTGTGCGGGCCACATCGAAAGCCGTTTTGACTGTCTCGGATTCTTCCTCGGCGCGGGCTTCGGTTTCAGCGAGCGCAGCTTGCTGCTCCTCGGTGGGTTGCCCTAGGCGCAGGGCGGTCCTGGCTGCATCCATGGCCACATCACCCCCACCAACCACGAGTACTTTCTTCCCTAAAGTGACCTTATACCCCAGGTTGTAGTTCAACAACAAGTCCACAGCAATGATCACGCCATCCAAATCGGAGCCTTCCAAATTGAGCGAGCGCCCTTTCATCAGGCCGATGCCCAGGAAGACAGCATCATAATCACGGCGCAAATCTTCCAGGGTGATATCTTCACCAATCGGTGTGTTGTAATGGATATCGATGCCCAGTTCCAGGATGGAATTGATCTCCAGATCCATGGCTTCCATATCGAAGCGATAAATAGGCACACCATAACGCATCATGCCGCCGGTTTTTGGCCCACCCTCATAAATGGTTACTTTGTGCCCCATCAAAGCCATATCGTGGGCTGCAGAGACGCCTGAAGGTCCTGCGCCAATTACGGCCACTTTGCCATTCTTGCGTCCAGGATGTTTTGCTATGCGTTTGAGTTCTTTTCGCGACCAGCGCACCGGCGAATAGATTTCTGGAGCGCCAGTCCCAGGAACTTCATTACAAGGATTCAGTTGCTTCCCAGTTTTGGACGAGAACGTCGCAAACCCCGTATCGACAGTGATGTTGTCTTCGAGGATGACATTCCCGGTAGCGATTCGCCCTGGTAGACGGTGCCCGGCTTCAGGTCCATGGCGTTCGGTAAGCACGCGCTTGATCGGGCGGATTGAGATCGGCTTGAGATCTGGACCGATGTCTCCCCGGCGACAGGCAACTTCGCAGGGTGCGCCGCAAATACGTCCGCAAACTGTTGATAATGGGTTGGGATCGTGAGCAATTTCATGGCCTAATTCGATCTCGCCGCGCGCCATGGCAGTTACATAACCGCGCGCATCCGTATTGACTGGACAGGCATGCTGACATTTGACCATCTCGCGCCAGTAATTTGTATCAGGGATTTTGATCGTGTATTTTGTATCTGACATACATGCTCCTATTTACGGCTAATCGAGTAGAATTGCGAGAATTGTCTTGATTACGAGTGATGCGAATGGGAAGAATTGCACGAATGGATTGTCTGAAAATATTGGTTCTCCAGGAATTGCCGGGGTGATCCCCCAGATTTAGGGGTGAGTGGGGTGCGGAGCACCCCACTCACCCCTAAATCTGGATAGTCCCACGGCGTTTCCTAGAGAGCCAAAATATTTAATCGTGTAATTCGATCAATTCGTTTTAGTGATTGCGGATCAACTCCTTTGATAAGGATGAATTGAAAATGAAATCAAAAATTTTCGTATTATTGCTTAGCATAATGTTACTTATGGCTTGTTCCTCCCGGGACGGGAGCAAACCGACAGCTCCTGATGCTTCACCCGATTCACTACCAGATCTGATTGGAACCTATGTAGTCAATGGTTATGATCCCTTGGGAACCGAATACGGCGGGCATCTCACGATACTGCCTGGTGAAACTGAAGCTGAATACAAACTGCAGTGGATCATTGTAGGCAGCATCCAGGAAGGGGCTGGAGTATTAAAGGGCAACCAACTGATTGTTGAATGGCACAGCGTTGATGGGATGATGGAAACCCAAGGGAGCGCTGTCCTCACGGTTACCCAAGCCGGGGAACTCTATGGTTCGAAAACCGTGGAAAGTATGGACGGGGAAGGCTCTGAGATTGCTTTTCCAAATGATTAGATGGGTTGGAAAGACAAACTCAAGAATTATCGCTGTCACTCTGAGGGAACGAAGTGACCGAAGAGACTCGTTTCAAGATGATATTCGAGGTCCTTCGCTCCGCTCAGGATGACAATCGCGATTTTATTTTTACTTCAACGTCAACATGTACGC